>CAZHAH010000063.1:0-28395 GCA_964530095.1 uncultured Desulfobacteraceae bacterium
AAAGACCACATTATTAAACCGCCGTTTTTATATCATTTTAACGGCGCCGCTAACAAAGGTGGCAAAGTTTAAAGAGGTACTGTTAAAGCTTCCGAAAAATATGAACCAAAAGAAAGAATACAGAAACAAGTCGATTCCACAACTTTTGGAAATGGATATAAAGGACACACGTACTATCAGAACAATCAACAATAAGTACCTCGAAAGAATTGGGACTCTTTTTTCTTGGGCCGAAGCCAATGGCTATTATTTTGAAGGAAGAAATCCAGTAAAGAACCTTTATATTGTCTCGGTTGATGATGAAGATACAACGACGTCCTTCGATAAGGCAGACTTAATTAAACTATTCCATTCAGACGAGTATAAAAAAGACACGCATAAGCATCCTTTTCAATTTTGGTGTCCGATCATAGCACTTTTTACAGGTGCAAGGCAGAACGAAATCGCACAGTTTCACCTTTCTGATATCAGAAAGGACAAAGATGGGATTTGGGTTTTCGATATCAACAAAAGGGAGGACAAGACTTTAAAGACACCATCCAGCAAAAGATTAGTGCCAATACATTCCTTTTTGCAGAATGACCTAAAGATATACCACTATGTGAAGAAACTAAAAGACAAGGGTGAAAAAAGATTGTTTCCTGAAATTAAGAAAAAGCAGGACAGCTATGGTCCCATGGTGTCAAGATGGTTCAATAATAAAGCGAACGGCTACAAGCATAAGTGTAAAATATTTCCCACAGAA
This sequence comes from uncultured Desulfobacteraceae bacterium, assembly GCA_964530095.1. Classification (GTDB taxonomy): domain Bacteria; phylum Desulfobacterota; class Desulfobacteria; order Desulfobacterales; family CAZHA01; genus CAZHAH01. Next base: position 746 of record CAZHAH010000063.1, read on the forward strand.
GATGGAATGAAAAAGGATTTTCATTCATTCAGGAATACATTCTTGACCCATTTAGACCGCAAGAGCGTACCATACAGGATGCTACAACAGGTTGTGGGGCATTCCCGAAAAAAAGATGATACCGAAGGGTATATTAAGGGGAACTTCCCTCCGAAACAATTGCTGAAAGAGGTGGTATCAAAGATCGATTACAAAATAGATTTCAATCACCTCAAAAAAAGCAGATACGTTATCAAGTAAGGCTTGGATCTTGCAGATCCTCCAAAAATGGCAACATTATCCACGTCACAGCACCCGACACTACGCCTCCGGCAGCATAAGTCGGGATATCAAAAAAGATCATCCACACGTACCCCATAATCATAGGCCATATGGTGCTTACGCACGAAAGAACACTCCATCATTTTATGTGGGAATCAAATCAAATCATCAATTATCAAGATCGCTCTCAGTGAATTCAAAAGTTTCTCGCAATGAATCTAAAAATCCTTTTTGTGTCTTGAGTTTTTCGATCTTAGAAGAATACATCTCTTTTTCGGATGAATAAGATGTTCTTTGATACTCATTTTCTGCGTCTTTAATTAGATGATCAATAAGACGTTCTGCAATCTCGGTCTCATGTTGTGCCTCAGAAAAGCGTTTATGTTTGATTAGCGCATCTACCATGAGAACATGACATCCAGCATTAGCGTAATAAGCATTAATACATACTTTGCAGGTCTCCAGAGTAGCCGTTGTGTTGTTTAGCCTCATGTATGCCATTGCAAGGATTTCATACTCATCGGATAAGTCTTCAGAATTGAAAATACCTTTACAGTCTTGAATATAATGCTTGGTCAATCTTTTTAAATGAGTCCAGTCTTTAGCCTCTAATGCTGCAACTTGTTCCCCAGCTTGGTTGATACATAGTTGTCTCTTTTCATCCAAACCCTCTTGTGCAACCAAATCTTTGGTGGGCGATTGCAGCGTTTTTTCCAAAGAGGTTTTCAAGATTTTTTTCTCTTTGGTTGGTTTGTCGGATGAATGGTACTGTTCAATACCGGTTACACTCATCCCATCAAACTTTGATTTATCTCTTTCTGGAATTTTATTGGCAGAACGATTTGGGTTTAATTGAGTTTGATTATTTTTTTGGTTTTCTTTGCTCTGGCTTTCTGATTTCATTACGATGAATTTAAACTGATGAACATCGTTTTCAATATTAAGTCCAACAAGTATTTCCTTTTGATCCTCTGAAACCGGTAGTCTGTCCAATTTAATATTCCCACCGAACCAAGTTCCAGGTCGGACTGTCTCTTTCCTTAAAATGATATTTTCCAACTCGTTAAGTGAACTATTTGCTGACTGATTAATCAAGGTCATGTTTTGCATCATCTGAGCATTGGCAAGAGTTTGGGCTTGCAATGTGGATGCTGGATTATAGGTTGTAGTATAGCCAGAATAGGTTCCTGTTCCATATCCAGTATAACCACTTCCAGTATAAGTTGAGTTAACAGTTCCAGAATGATATTGAGTTGAAGGGGTAGAAGCTGCAAGAACTTGTGAAAACCCTGCTAATGCAGCAGCAATAGCAGCACTCCTCCTTTGATCTTCAATTTCTTTTGCGAGTTCTTGATACGTAAAAATTCTGATTGGCTTACCTTCAATTGTTGCAGATATGCTTTCAGTCGAAAAATCAAAAGGCTGTTCCGTTGCATTATACACACTTACAACCAAAGTTGGCCGTTCGGAAGAAAAGAAGTATTCTTTTGCTTTAATCGCTATTATGTTCTTCTTTTTTGAGATTACAACTTTGCTTCCCTTTTGATACATGGAGGATTGCTTTTCCAATTTCACAGGGTACAGTTTCATTTGTGTCGCACAGCCACTCATGACCAAAACGAGGAACGGAACCAGCACCAACTCAAGCTTTTTCATTTCACCTCCTGTTTTTGAGTTCTGATATTTAAGCTTAGTCTCTTCGACCCATTATGTGCGGGGTGGGATTGGGTTTACTTTGGTACATATCAACATGCAATGAATTCATCAAGTTAGGTGCCCCTCTATATCACAAACAGTAGGAAACACAAGGATATTTGACACACAGACAAAATTCCCCTGTGATTTAAACATAATAGGTGGTGTTGCCAAATGTCTGTGAGTGTGTTAAAGGCACACACAATAATAAAGAAAGACAAAGCTTAGGCTGACCCCGGTCCGGATTGACACCCTGATCGAACTGAAAAAGGAAAAAGATAAATGCCAAACTCGAAAGACAAACCAGGACACCTTAATCCGAAGCAGGTTGAACTGGTGTACGGTATCACTCGCAAGACCTTAGCGAACTGGAGGGCTAAGTGTATTGGTCCTCCGTTTTATAAGATCGGGTATAACTTGGTGCTGTACAAGGTATCCGAGATCGAAGAGTGGATCAATTCGAAAAGAGTACGAACTGAGGATTACCTTGATTAATCCTTTAGTTTCTTAAACAATTCCCTTTGAAGTATATCTAAACCCACCCAACAAAGGGTGGGTGTGATAATGAAGCTTTAATTTCCACGTGGGTCGATTTGTGGTGCTTGCATCCCACGTTAAAGAATGTTGCTAAATGCCGTAACAAGGACCTCGTTGTTATTTAGCAGCGAGGTTTTTGTTTTGCGGTGACTGGAGGTAGTTATGAGTGATAATCAAGGATACATAAAAGCACGCTTAAAGACTCAGGAAAGGTTGGCAGAAGTCTATCCAGGGGCAGAATATTGGGGAAAGCCACTACCTCCAGGTTATTATTTCCGGGCTGCCGATGAGGTGATATTGCCCTTCTTGGGAAAAACAATCTGGGTAAAAAAAGTTAGGCGGGATCGCTACGAATTCCATTATGAAATCAAAGATACCGGTGGCTTGATCGTATTGTCTGATTGGATTGAGTTTTTCGATTCAGAGGATCTGGTACCTCCGGCTAAATGGGATGATCCGTATCAGGAGGTACATTTTGACACAAATTTTGACCATCTCGAAGAAAGGTTCCTGATGGTTGAGGGTCTGCTTGTTATCATGGCTTGATGTCTTCGGGATTTTAGGTAAAAAATATTTGAAAAAATCCGTGTGAGGTATTGTATGTTGGTGATGGCAAATTCCAGGACCCCAGGCCACCCCCATCGAGCACCCCCGCCCGGGTTCCTTTTTAGCTGGACTCAGGAATTCGGTGTACGCCAGAGTGATCTTCCAGTGGGCATAGGTCCCACCGGTACGTCCCATGCGGGTTTGTAAAAGCCGGGATATCCCGCTTTTTGTTTCTCTTTGAATTTGTTCAATCACATGCCAGATAAGCTGAGCAGATCGTGGTTGATTCATTAGCGTCTACAATGGTTCGTGGCCAGGGATGTGTGTGTAACGCTTTGGGTTACAAAGGAAGTCCAGCCCAAGGATTTGGCTTCTTGATGATGACGAAAAGGGGATGATTATTAGTCATACCCTTGGAGATCCGCACAAACATTGTGTCCCAATTCAGGATACAATGGGTAGGGAACGAGATACCACTATCATCAACGAATCTGGTCTTTACCGGCTGATCATGCGGTCCAATAAACCAGCGTCACGAATCGTGACACTTGCATAACACACTTAAGGTTCCCTGGATAACGATGAAAAGATGAAACTAACTATTAGTGCGTTTCAAGTTCGACCTGCCGTAAGTACCTTAGATGCTGATGAAAAATTGAAAGTGGTTTTAAACCACTTCCAATCCCCAAGCAAAGGTGGTGACAAGGTGGCTATTAATCACCCAAATCAAAACAAGGTTCACCCTGGATTAATTCCGTAACAATTAGTGACGGTATTCCACAGATCATGATTAACCGGACAAATAGTCGGGGAAATCCAATCCAGAAAATGTCCCAAAGAGGGAGGTTTATTGAATATACACTGATTTATTGAATGGAATTATTTATCTGTTAAATCTGTTAGTTAACTTCTTTTTCGTTAGTTATTCTAAAGAATACATAACTTTTTGCTTGACAGCTATCCTTTGTTTGAGATATTCGTTCACCAAGCCACATCAAAGGAAATAGCACATGAAAAAAGTATACGTCTATTTGAGGGTCTCGGGAAAGGGTCAACTTACCGGCCACGGCTTTGATCGGCAGTTGGAAGCCATCAAATCTTTTTGCCAGAAGAACCGCTACGAAATAGATCAAGTGTTCAAGGAGCAGGTATCAGGGACCAAGGGAGAAGCAGACAGGCCAGAGTTTGCAGCGATGATAACGGCAATCCTGCGTGATGGTGTGGACACCGTTGTCGTAGAGTCTTTGGATCGGTTGGCAAGGGAATACCGCATACAGGAGCAGTTGTTAATTTATCTGGCATCAAAGAACATCACCCTGCTTTCGGCAAACACCGGAGAGGATGTCACCAAAGCCATCACTGAAGATCCAATGAAAAAAGCCATGGTGCAGATGCAAGGCATCTTTGCCGAATTGGATAAATCCCTGACAGTTAAGAAGCTGCGCAAAGCAAGGGAGAGGGTACGGAAAGAAAAAGGCAAGTGTGAGGGACGTAAGGGCTATAGAGACACTGAAGAGGGTGCCAAGATCCTGAAGGAGATCAGGCTACTTAGGCGAAAACGCAAAGGCCGGAAACGGATGACCTTTGACAGAGTTGCTGAAACACTAAACGAAAGGGGGTATCGTGCTGCAAATGGAAGATTGTTTACCGGCAACACCGTGAAGGGGATTCTGCACAGACAACAAAAATCCCGCAGGAGAAGCCCTTGAAACACACAGTTTCTTTACTTGTAATTCGTTGAAATTTCAACGTGTTGTACAGGTACCATACCTAAATAGTTGATTTTTTAGAGATGCAGTTCGAAGGCTTGGCAGTACGTATGAATTGTGTGCAACACTAACCATTAACGCTACACAGGGAAAGGGGGAAAGAAATGATCACATTAGAAACGGAAAAAGTTACTTTTGAGATCGCAAATGAATGGTATGTCTATTGCCACGAGTATGAGGGGAAAGGCGTGGATGATCCCGCTATTTTCATCGAGTGGAAAGATCTTCCAAATCCTGAAGCTGTCAAAGACATCGAAAGTACCTTGAATCAGATTCTTGAAGCTTGTAAAAAAACCTACCTGGAATAAAATTAAAATCTAATTCCCCAAGCGGGAGAAGTAGGGTCAAATTAAATGGCCTTACTTTTGAGCCAACCCACTCACTTGTGCGCACAACCCTCCGGTGCACCTCCGGACACTAATCCTCCGGAAATAAGTCCTGATCCCCTTCCAGAAACACCAGACCTCATCTTTTTTATCATAATCCGACTTTCCTTTGCGATATTCGTTAGATGGAAGATTCTCCATTACATAGCTGGAGTAACTGCCTTAGTTCGAGTAACCTGGGCTATTATTTTAATTAAGATAGTTAAAGTTATTACGTAGTAGTTACTTTAGTTACCTTAGATATGTTATCTTAAACTATTTAAGAGGGTGTCTCCGACACACCCTCCTTAAACTATTTAAGTTATTATACGCAGTATAGTGGTGGCTTTTAGGCCACATAGCTGCGGAAAGTCTCCGACAGTAAGACTTCTGGCAAACTTAAAAAACTCAAACTGTAAGGCAAATCCTGATACTTGAACTCCTTAAACAAACTGCCTCTACGCAGTTAAGGGGGTCCTGGGAGGGACCCTATAGCTGCTAAAACTCCCTGGCAACTTAAAAACTCAAGCAAAAGGCATAGCCTCTAACTTGAGCAACTTAAAAAAATACGCAGAAGGGAGGGGGTCTTATAGACCCTTTAGCTGCGGAAAGAAGTAGCGCAAGCGAAAGCTACGCAAACTAAAGCTGCCTGGCAACCTACAAAACAAATACCTATTTTCAAGTAAGGACCTCGCCTCCCCTGGACCCATATTTGGGGGTCAAAAAACAGAGAAAATCGCTTAAAACGCCTCTCAGATGCCTTAAATGACGAATTCTGGTTTTTGACCAGTTTGGCAATTCTGAGGCATATTGATTTAACCATCAAATATCATGGAAAATATATAATACGAAGCATCTTTTCAAAGAATTTGACCCATGCTGAGGTATGGTTTTTTTGAGATCGTCCAACCTGATGCCTATCACAAAGTTTGAGTCATATTTAAAATCAAAAATTTCGAGTCAGCGATGTTTGTGAGTTACGAATGAAGCCTTATTTTTCAAGGGCAAATTTGATGAGGTACTTTTGTTATTTCCCAAAATGGGTATTTATGGTCTGATAATTGCTAATTTAGGGCACAATCCTTGATCATCCGTCCATTTTTTTGGATACGTGCTCTTTTTCTCCCGTTACCTCCCAATTTTAACCTGCCACGTATAAAGTACGGAGCAGCTTCGAATACCCTCACTAATAGTTAGGGAATTTATTCCCATTGTGATCCAAGACGGATATTTACGATCTGCTGAATACTGTAACTAATTGTAGCGCTCAGGCTCACATCTCTGACCCTCTGTAATACATAGGGTCATCTTTTCATCAGGATCTAACCGATGCAGGACCTTGTCCCGTTGTTCCAGGAGCTGTTCGGCCAGGAAGAGGGCTTGCTCCTGGTGAGTCTGTCCCTTCAGTCTATATTCTCCGGTCTTGCGGATCGAGGGGATGACGTCTGAAGTTACCCATTCTTGGAAGGCTTCAGCTTCAGGCATCTTGGATCGCATGATCAATCGATAAAGGCCCGATTCGCTTATGATGGTGGTCATCTGTTCCCTGCCCATGGCGTCGCGAATCGCGACGGCATTTTTGTGGCATGATTTTAAATGTTTAGCTACTGCATCCCTTGTATTTGAATATCCAAGGATTTTACAAACTTCATTTGCCACCCACCAGGGATTGCCATTGCCATCGGTGATCGTTGTTACTTGATTGCCTTTGAAGTTGAAGCGTTGAAGATTTTGTGCCATTTGGTTCTTTGCTCTGCTTGGATTTTGAAATTCGGTAAAAACAAAGTTCATTCGATGGTTGAAAAGCTGCACCGAATCATGTAAGGTGCGCTTGCTCTTACACACCACATACACACATTGGCCAAAATGACAGATTGGGATTGATTCAATAAGTGAAGTGAAAACAGTAGGTTGTGGGAGATGAAAAATCTCTGATTTGAGATCCCCCTCATCTCCACTTTTTATGGATTAGCGTATTGTCTCAAAACGGATAAAAAAGAATATGACACGTGCATCCGAAACGGAGCGTAAAACAAACGAAACGGATATAAGCATAAAGTTGAATTTGGACGGTAAAGGGATCCATGATATCTCGACCGGCGTACCTTTTTTTGACCATATGTTGACTTTATTTACGGTGCATGGGATTTTTGATTTGTCCATCCTTGCCAAGGGTGATCTTGAAGTCGACTATCACCACACCGTGGAAGATGTGGGGCTAGTTCTTGGGGATGCCTTCGACAAAGCACTTGGCGATCGCAAAGGAATCCGGCGCTACGGTCATGCGATGATTCCGATGGATGACTCCTTGGCAAGCGTCACCATCGATTTGTCAAAACGACCTTTTTTTGTATTCAATGTTGCGGAAGTTCCGGCAGAGATCGGAAGTTTTTCGATTTCAATGGCCAAGGAATTTTTCAGGGCATTTGCCAACCGGACGGGAATGAACCTTCACATCAATGCGTTATATGGTGAAAATGAACATCATTTGATCGAATCGATTTTTAAAGCCACCGCCAGAGCGATGGATGATGCCTCATCATTCGACCAGCGCGTACAGGGTGTTCACTCCACCAAGGGGATTCTATAGCCAGATTTTGTCTTAGCCAATTTATCACCACAAGTTGTTTCTAAACTCCAGAATGGAAAACCCAAAAACCCCCAATATTGCCGTTGTCGGATCCGGCTACTGGGGTAAGAATTTGGTGCGTAATTACTACCAGCTAGGCGCCTTAAAGCTTATCTGCGATGAAAATAAAACTCTTCTGACTCAATTCCGTGAACAATATCCCAAGGTCGAAACTTGCCTGGCTTTTTCTGAGGTCCTTGCCCAAAAAGAAATAGATGCCGTGGCGATAGCGACTCCAACAGAGACGCACTATGCCTTGGCCCGTGAAGCGCTGCTGGCCGGTAAACATATATATGTGGAGAAGCCTTTGGTTCTGAATGAGAACGAAGCGGCGGATTTGATTCAATTGGCGTCTGAAAAAAGCCGCATACTCATGGTGGGGCATCTTCTGCAATATCACCCTGCTTTCGTGTGCCTCCGGGAATTGGCTTCCAAAGGTGACCTAGGGCGTATCGACTATATTTATTCCCACCGCCTGAACTTGGGGAAAATCCGCCGCGAGGAGAATATATTATGGTCGTTTGCCCCCCACGACATATCCATGATTCTTTCAATTGCGGGTGAAAATCCCGAAAGTCTCGTGTGTACTGGCGGGAATTATTTACATAAAAAAATTGCGGACGTTACCACTACGCATCTTGAATTTCCTTCAGGACTCCGGGCCCACATTTTTGTTTCCTGGCTCCATCCTTTTAAGGAGCAGAAACTGGTCGTGGTCGGCGACCAAAAAATGGCCGTATTTGATGATACGCGGCCCTGGGTGGACAAACTCCTTTTTTACCCTCATAAAATCAAGTGGCAGAATAACGTACCGATACCGACTACGGCCGAACCTGAGCGAGTGGAGATCCTACCAGCCGAACCCCTGCGATTGGAATGTCAGCAATTTTTAGACAGCATTTCAAATGGAACGCCCATACTAACTGATGGGCATGAAGGGCTGCGGGGCCTAAATGTTCTTATCGCTTCTCAACGCTCACTTGACCACTACGGCAAGCGGATTTATTTGAATCATAAATTTGCTTTAACGGCTGACGGAGAGAGTGGAAACTTAAAAATTGAAGAACCGACTGCCGTTATAGAAGACGGTTTTATCCATCCAACGGCCATTGTCGATGATATGTGTGACATCGGTGCCAAAACGAAGATCTGGCACTTTTCCCACATCTTAACCGGTTCAAGCATCGGTGAAAATTGTAATATCGGACAAAACGTGGTCATTGGACCTGAGGTTATTGTCGGCACGGGCTGTAAAATCCAAAACAACGTAAGTATTTATAAAGGGATCACCCTGGAAGAAGAGGTCTTTTGCGGACCGTCAACGGTCTTTACAAATGTAAATAATCCGCGGGCTGGAATTCGCAAAATGGATCAGCTACGTCCCACCCTGGTAAGAAAGGGTGCAACACTAGGAGCCAATTGTACGATTATTTGTGGCGTTGTTATCGGATCCTATGCATTCATTGGGGCTGGAGCTGTAATAACGCGCGATGTTCTGAACCATGCGGTTACGGTTGGAAATCCCGCCAGACAGATCGGCTGGGTGTGTGAATGCGGGGAACGCCTGGATGAGAATTTGATCTGCACCGTTTGCGGCAAAACATTCAAAAAAGAAGCCGAAGGGCTAATAAGAAACGTCCAACCGGATATAGAATGATTCTCATACCTGCGGTTGATATAAAAAGTGGAAAATGTGTGCGTCTTCTTCAGGGACGACAGGAGGCGGTAACAGTTTTTTCCGATGATCCGGCCGCAATGGCCGCCCAATGGGAGGCGGCCGGGGCTGAAATCATTCATGTGATCGACTTGGACGGGGCCTTCCAAAAAAAGCCTCGCAATCTTACTTCCATAAAGGGCATTCTCGACCAAGTTAAAGTCCCCATCCAACTGGGGGGCGGAATCCGAAAAAAAGACACCATCCGCATGTACCTCGATATGGGTGTCTCCAGGGTAATCCTGGGGACCGAGGCCGCCCGCAACCCTCAGATGGTAAAAGAGACGTGCAAGACACATCCCGGGCGAATCATCGTCGGGATCGACGCACGTCGGGGAAAAGTGGCTATTGATGGATGGACGAAAACAACATCACTTAACACAGTGGAACTTGCCCAATGGTATGAAAATTGCGGCGTGGCCGCCATTATTTTTACGGACATTCAGCGCGATGGAATGCAGACAGGTCCCAACGTGGAAGAGACCCGTCGGTTGGCGGAGGCCGTTTCAATTCCGGTAATCGCATCCGGAGGTCTTTCCTCGCTTGAAGACCTGAAAAAGCTTGTCCATTTGCAGAAGATCGGCGTTAAAGGGATTATCAGCGGCAGAGCGCTTTACAGTGGTGCCATAGAGTTTAAAGAAGCGCTTTCATTATTAAAATCAGAATAAACGCTGCCGTTATAACAGTTTTGGAAACATGTGATTATTCTCTTGACAAAAACCTTCCAAATAATTATTTTGCTAGTTTTAACAAAATAACTTTTCAATTTCGGTTTTTGACTTAAAATGATTAAAAAATCGATTTTTTCGAGTATGCCAGTGCCCATAAGGCAAAGAGCGATCCTTCATCCCATTTAAGATCCTTCCATGTTTGTCAATATTCCCAATCAAACAACATTGGAGGGTGCTCTTCTTGGCAAATTATATCCCCGAAGGAAAGATATCAGAGATTAAACATACGGCCGATATCGTAGATGTCGTCTCTGATGTCGTAGTTCTAAAAAAAAGCGGCAGAAACTTTATTGGATTGTGCCCGTTTCATTCCGAAAAGACGCCTTCATTTACGGTAAGCCCTGAAAAACATATTTTCCACTGTTTTGGTTGCGGAGAAGGTGGAAGCGTTTTTGCTTTCTTAATGAAACATGAGGGGATGTCATTTCCGGAAGCGGCCCGGACCCTTGGCAAACGGTACGGTATCGAAATTCCGGAACAGTCCATGTCACCCGAGCAAAGAAGAGAAATTAACGAAAAAGAAAAATTTTATGAAATCCATCGGCAGGCGGTGAATTTTTACAAAAATCAACTTTATCAAAAGGGGGCCGATAATAAGGGCCGGGATTATCTAAAAGAAAGGCGGATCAGTCGGGAGATACTGGATGATTTTGCGATTGGCTATGCGCCAAAAGGCTGGGACAATCTGAGCCGCTTTTTTATGAACAAAAAAATTGCACTCAGCCTGGTTGCAAAATCGGGACTCATTATTCCGAGGAAAAATGCCAACGGGTTTTACGATCGATTTCGAGAGCGGATTGTATTCCCAATCTGTAACCCAAGCGGAGACGCGATTGCCTTTGGGGGGCGGGCCCTCGACAACACGCTGCCCAAATATCTAAATTCTCCGGATACACCCATCTTCAACAAACGTCGATCGCTTTACGGACTTCATAAAGCTAAGAAAAAATGCCGTGAAACAGATACCGTTATCATCGTTGAAGGCTATTTCGACTTGTTGGCCTTGCACCAGCATGGCATCCAAAACACCGTTGCCACCTTGGGGACATCGCTGACCCCAGAACATGTGCAGGTTCTGAGGGGGTTCGTCGGTAAAGCCGGAAAAGCGGCCCTGGTTTTTGATTCGGATGCAGCCGGGATAAAGGCAGCCAGGCGGAGCATTGAGGTGTTTGGAAAAGGCTATGTTGATGCTCAAATTCTAATATTGCCGGAAGGACATGATCCCGACTCCTATATTTTTGAATACGGAGCCGAAGCTTTCAAAAAGGCGGCCCGGAACGCTTTGAGTATTTTTCCCTATTTGGTCGAATCGGCTATCGAAAAACACGGACTCTCCATTGAAGGTAAGATTCACATTATCTCGGATCTCAGTGAGCCTCTGGCATCTATCAGTGATAAAATGGAGAGATCGCTCTATCTGAAATTTCTGTCTGAACGTATTGAGGTCGAAGAAAATGCTTTGCTGGAGAAAGTAAGGCAAGCGATAGATCAACAGAAAAGTGTCGTCCGCGATCGTTCAAGATCGACCAGCGAGTTGAGTCCCGGATTGCCTAAAGTCAATCTTCAGCAAAAAAGAGGACATAAGGATATTCAAGAAACTGGAAGTCGGCTGGAAAAACAGATTGTTGCAATGATGCTTCAGTTTCCGGCAATATTACCTGAAATCCACGACCGGAATCTGATGCGGTGTTTTGAAAATGAAACTCTAAAATCGATTGGTACGTTTATTCTTTCAATTAAAGATTTTTCTCCGGAAAGATTATCCGAGATAATGGATGGGATAGGGAACGAAGAAAAAATAGGCATCGCAACGGCCTTGGCAATTGGCGAAGATATATGGGAATATGAGGGTTGTCTAAAACTAATTGCTCAGTTTGAAGCAAGCCGGGACCGGCAAAATAAAGCATTGCTGCAAGAAATAAAAGCAGCCGAGGAAAACAACAACCAGGAACTTTTGGAAAAGCTATTACAGCAGCAACAAGCCCAGGCTAAAAACAAGAGCCAAAGGTAAAGATTGATTAATTAGTTCCATCCACAGGGGGGATTAAATGGCAGATCTGTCGACGGCAAAACCGAATGCTAAAAATGCCAAGAGGGTTCGCAGCACGCAAAAAGGGAGCAGCGTAAGAAAAGCGACCCGCAGGAAAGCAACTGATATCAAAACAAAAACAGAACCGGTAAGTAACAAAAAGGTAAACAAAAAAGCCCTAAATGAACTGATTTCAAAAGGAAAAAGACAGGGTTATCTGACATATGCTGAAATTAACGAGGTGCTTCCGGAAAATATGCTTTCCCCGGAACAAATCGATGAATCATTAATGCTATTTGATGATCATGATATTGAAATCATTGATGAAAAAAAACATAAGATAGCCAGCCGGGTCCGGAAAATAAAAGAACGCATAGCCAAGCGTGATCGGCAGCAGGATTTGGATTTCGGAACTGTAACCGATCCGGTAAAGATGTATTTGCGGGAAATGGGGATGGTCACTTTATTGAGCCGGGAGGGGGAAGTTGAAATTGCCAAAAAAATCGAAGCTGGCGAACAAGATATTCTAAAAGCCCTCATTGATACGACAACCGGAATCGAATATATCTTGAAGCTGGGAGAGCATATCGAGCATGGAGATTTACGCCCCAAACATGTTTTAAGAGATATTGACGAAGGCGATACATACGTTGATGAGTCGATACAGATAGAGAAATTTTTAAACACCGTAAAAGCGATCCGGGCGATTGACGATCAGAATATACGGTATCGGGAGAAGCTTTTCGATGCCAAAACGCCTAAAACTGAAAGACGCAAAGCGAGAAGATCCATCGCACGCCGGAATGTCAAAATCTTCACTCTCTTAAAAAACTGGCGTCTTGAGGCGAGTGTATTGGAAAAGATTGAGGGGCTAATCAATTACCAGATCGATTGGTTTGAGTCGGCCAACGGCAAAGTTGCGCGGATTAGTGAAAAAATGAATGCTCCGGTTACCGAGTTACGCGATCATCTAAAGAATAAGCGCGGGTTTGTGAGCTGGGGGGTGACAAAGTGCAGTTTGTCGAAAAAAGGAATTGGTTTGATTTATGATGAAGTGAAAAAAATTGAAAAACAAATCGACGAAAACGAAAATGCAATTAGAGCCAATAGTCGTATGCTCACACGGATCCATTCGCGTGTCTTCGATGGACGTAGACGGGTAAAGGCTGCCAAAAGCGAGTTAACAAAGGCCAATTTGAGGCTCGTTGTCAGCATCGCTAAAAAATATACCAATCGTGGTCTTCAATTCCTCGATTTAATTCAGGAAGGCAATATCGGTTTGATGAAGGCGGTAGATAAATTTGAATATCGGAGAGGCTATAAATTTAGCACCTATGCTACTTGGTGGATCCGCCAGGCCATCACCAGGGCAATTGCCGACCAGGCCCGCACGATAAGAATTCCGGTGCATATGATCGAAACCATTAATAAGCTTATTCGAACTTCTAGATATCTGGTACAGGAACTGGGGCGAGAGCCCAAGCCGGAAGAAATCGCGGGAAAAATGGAAATTCCACTCGACAAAGTGCGTAAGGTTCTTAAAATTGCGCGTGAACCGATTTCACTTGAAACACCGATTGGAGAGGAAGAAGACAGCAATCTGGGCGACTTTATCGAAGACAAAAAATTCCTTCTCCCGTCTGATGCGGCGGTGAATATGAACTTGGCCGAACAAACGCGCAAGGTACTGGCGACCTTGACGCCGCGAGAAGAAAAAGTTCTACGAATGCGTTTTGGAATTGGAGAAAAAGCGGATCACACACTGGAAGAAGTGGGGCAGGATTTCACCGTGACGCGTGAACGAATCAGGCAGATAGAGGCCAAAGCGCTACGAAAATTACGGCATCCGACAAGAAGTCGCAAACTCAAGAGCTTTATCGAATCGTAGCGCTTGACAAAATGGTTCGCCAAAGTTAGTTAACTCCTGATTGAATGTAAATGATGGGCCCATAGCTCAGCTGGCAGAGCCACCGGCTCATAACCGGTAGGTCCCTGGTTCGATCCCAGGTGGGCCCACTTTTCAGCGGTTAGGAGAAGCAGGTGCGGTAGCTATGCTTTGGACACAAAAAATTATGGTCCATTTTGCGAACAAAAATTGACATGGGCGTGGTTATTTCAGTTATCCCCATGCTGAAATGAGGGCTAAAGGCGCGGTTGTTTTTTTAACCGCGCTTTTTTTTCGAGCCCGATTAGAAATTGATGATTTCCCCGATAATTCGGGAGTTAGGAGTTGATGAAATAAATTGGATCCCAGTGTTGAAGATATTATTGTTTTATTTGAAAAAATAGCACCTGCCTCGCTTGCTGAAGAATGGGACAACGTCGGTCTCCAGGTGGGACAGGGAGATTGGCCAGTACAAAAAATATGGATCGCCTTAGATCCCACGCCTGATGTTGTGGAAAATGCCTGTGAACATGATGTGAACTTGTTGATCACTCACCATCCCCTTATTTTTAAGCCGCTAAAGTCAATTGATTTCAAAACAACGCGAGGTGCGATAATAAAGATGGCGGCGTTGCATCAATTGGCCATATTTGCGGCCCATACAAATTTAGACAGCGTCAGTGACGGCTTAAATGATGGTTTGATCAAAAAGATTGGACTACGCAACATCGACGTATTGAAAGATGGAAACATCTTGGGAAAAAGTGAGGCAGGTCTTGGTCGGCTTGGAGAATTGAAAAAAGAGATTGCGTTCCACAAATTTGTTATTGACATTAAAGAAAAGCTTGCGCTTTCTCAGGTAAAGGTTGCTGGGAATCCTGATTTGGCCGTTAAAAAGGTGGCCGTTTGTACCGGAAGCGGTTCAAGTCTAATGCCGGAGTTCATATTGAGCGGTGCTCAGGTATTTATCAGCGGAGATTTGCGATACCACGACGCAACTGCAGCTGAGGCATTGGGGCTCGGCCTGCTTGATATCGGCCATTTTCAGTCCGAGCGATTATTCATCGAACTGGTTGCTGAAAAATTAGCGAAACTTCTGGCTCAGAAAAAGGTGAATGTGGAAATTGAGGCCTGCAAACTTGAAACGGATCCGTTTAGGATTATATAATGTAAAGCTAAGTTTAGGACTATTTTATGGACAAAGTAGACAAAATTCAAATCGATATTTTGGTTAGGCTCCAGACAAATGAAACCGAACGCCGGAGAATCGAAGCCCAAATCGGCACCGTATCGCAGAGATATGAACGTCTGGATCTGAGGGTGAATGCGTCTGAAACGGCCATCGATGTGGAAGAGGAACGGATCGAAGCGTTGCAAAAAAAGTACCGTGCAGATGACGCGGAACTGCAGACAAGTCTTTCCCTTATCAGCAAAAGCAAAGAGAAGAGTCGCTCCGTAAAGACCAACAAAGAATATCAATCGTTCCTCAAGGAAATTGAAGATTTGGAAGCCAAAACCTCTCAAGCAGAAGATGAAATGTTGGAATGTCTGGAGCAGATTGAGGGAGGCGAGGCGCTGGTTATTTCCAAAAAAGAAGAATACCGGCAGATCTTGGATGAGGTTAGCCGCGAGAAAGAGAAAATTAGTGCCGAGGCAGATGAATGGGAACAGAAACTGATACAGCTTGAGAGCGATAGGATTGATGTCTCAGCTAAGGCGGATCCTAAAATACTAAGTCAGTTTCATAAGGTAAAAGAAAGTCTGGGAGGCGGGGTTACTATCGTGCCGGTATACAACGCAGTGTGCCAGGGCTGTAATGTGAATATTCCGCCCCAAATGTATAATGAATTACAACGGCTTGACAGATTATGGTTTTGTCCGAACTGCCAAAGAATAATTTATTGGAGAAATCTAAAAAAGGAGGAGTGAACTCCTATTTACGGCCAGCGCAGTCCAGACGATCGCCGGATCGAGGGATGTGATTTGTCGCGAGATCCGGAGGAAAGTCCGAACACCACAGGGCAGGGTGCTCCATAACGTGGAGTCGTGGTAACGCGAAGGAAAGTGCAACAGAAAGCATACCGCCACGCGCTCATTGAATGGGTGCAGGTAAGGGTGAAAAGGTGCGGTAAGAGCGCACCAGTTCTCCGGGTGACCGGAGAAGCTTTGTAAACCCCACCCGGTGCAAGACCAAATAGGGGAGTGATCGAGGGTGGCCCGCCCAAGCTCCCGGGTAGGTCGCAAGAAATGCCGGGCAACCGGCGTTCATAGATGAATGATCGTCAGATGGCTTGGGGTAACCCAAACCGGAAACAGAATTCGGCTTACGGACTGCTCTGGCCGTTATTTCTTTTGTAACCGTTCACAGGTTCAGAGTTCAAAGGTTCAGAAATTCGTATTTTAATTCATAAGTCCTGAACGTTCTTGCACCGAATTCCAGTGTGAGCTTTACGTGGCGTTGGATCAAAAATACATAACGAAAGAAAAGTAACCCTGAACGGTGAACTCTGAACCTGTGAATGCCTACGATGGGATAGATTAGGAAATGAGCCTGACCCAGTGTGACATATCATTTAAAGAGAAAATACGCATCTTTTCACATGATTACCTAAGATCCTGTGTATACATTGCCGCTTTTGATGACCCGCGATACGTTTTCACCAAAAAACTTTACTCAAAATTAATTTCTTCGTCACAGGTTTTAGAAGACTTTCTCGATTTCCATGGGGCAAAAAACAGCACAAACTGGTATCATTATCGAGAGCTTTGCGCAGCGGTGAGGCATTTAAGCCTTGCTGGTTATTCGCAGAAGCACATCTCAAACCGTCTCTTCTTTTATGATCTTGCCGGTACCCGGGATTTTGAAAAGGAAGGCGAAAAGACACACCGTTTTATCAAAAAGTCACTTATGAAGATGGCCCCGGTCATCCTTGATGAAGCAGGTCGCCTAAACATTTCAATCCCACACAAAGGTTTTAATCCGGAAAAATTTCCCGGGATAACCACCGGCGAAACTCTCGAATTCGATATCGACGACGAGGACAAGGACGAGCAGAAAAAGAATATTGTCAAAATTGCCAGTGAGTTTTTACGGACCGTCAGAGACTTTGATCAACTCAACTTTTATGAGCCGTATGATTCAAAAGAAATCCGAACCATCGTTCCCGATAAGGTCAACGAGGTCGAAATACGGCAATTTGAAATGCTGGTCCATAATCTTCAATCCTCATTCGATACCTATGTTATCCACGGGGGATACCGTCTCGGTAATCGCAAATTAAAACAGTTGCGCGGCCACTTTTCGGTTGTTTTGCACCTACTCGAAATTATCGGGCGGCTCTTGCATTTTTATGAGCGTCATCTTCTGAAAGCCGGCTATAAAAACACTTATAAAAAGGTTCAAAAAAAGCTGGCACGACTGGTCGAACCGGACGCGCTTCTTGATCGCACCATTAATTATGGATTGTATTATGTGTGTCATTTTTTAACCGCCGGTCAGGAACTTGCACGTGAAATACTCAATGAAAATATCGAACGTTCTTCCATCAAAGTCGGCGTTCCCCAAAAACTAGGCTTCCATGCCCGGCCCAGTCTTCTGGTGGCCAAAATTATTCAGCATTACGGGGGGCAGGTGGAAATGTGCGTTGGGTCCAAACGATTTGACGCCGGAAGTGTTCTGGATATCCAATGGGCCGGTGGAATGATCCAAAAGGAACGTATTAAAGCGGTCAAGTTCGAGGGGGATACACGGTCCTTAAATGATATAAAAATTTTAGCCGGCGTCAACTACGGCGAGGATACGATGGGAAAAGGGGTTCCACTTCCCAAAGAACTCAATTACCTAAAATGATGAACAAAGCTTCCGCTATTATAGTGGCTGCAGGCAAAGGCTTGCGGATGGATGATGACGTTCCCAAACAATACTTAACGGTTGCGGGAATGCCGCTGGTGGGGCATTCGGTAATAGCGTTTGATGTTTGTCCGGATGTAGAAAAAATTTATTTGGTCATTCCCAAAGCGGATTTTGATTTTTGCCAAAAAAATATTTTGGCAAAAATTGACCTGCACACGGAAATTCTTCTTGTAGCAGGCGGTTTGGAAAGACAGGATTCGGTCTACAATGGCCTTTTGGCGATTGAGAAAAAGAAGGAAGCAGTTGTCGTGATCCATGACGGCGTGCGCCCTTGTCTGCGTCCGGATTGGATCTTAAATTGTATTATCGGCGCCATAGAATATGGCGCATGCATATTGGGACTGCCGGCCCATGAATCCCTTAAATACGTTCAGCCGAACGGTCATATCAAGGGTACACTCGAAAGGAGTGGTGTTTGGCTGGCCCAAACACCGCAGGCCTTTCAATATTGTCTGATTCGCCAGGCTCACGAAAAAGCCAGACAGGATTACTATCATGGAACCGACGATGCGAATCTGGTTGAAAGAATGGGTAAGGAGGTTAAAATGATACCCGGGAGTCGGCTTAACATTAAGGTTACAACGCCTGAGGACTTAGAACTGGCGGCCTTGTTACTGCAAAGATCGTGAGGTCAGCATTCAACCAGTCTCTTGATGATTTTAATCACTTCCTCCGGCGTCCGCGCATGATGGAGAATTCCCTGGTCGATATACACATCAAAGAGTTTTTCGATAAAAAAATTGAATAGAATGACCGGTCTTCGATTTTTTAGCGCCAAGGCGATTTCAGACACGGTTCCCGCGCCTCCGGGACAAGCCACCACGACGTTGCTCGATAGAACATTGATACAGTTCCTGGCATTGCCCATACCCGTGAGGATTGGGATTTCGATATACTTTGAAACCTGCCGATCATTATCGTCCGGAACAATCCCGATCGTCAATCCTCCCTGATCAATGGCACCTTTGGCAGAAGCCTCCATGACACCGGCACTTCTTCCGCCGTTTAGGAGAATCCATCCCTCTTTGGCGATGGAACACCCCAAGCGGTAAGCCATGTCGGCATTCTCGGAAGATGCCATACCACCCCCCATGACACCGATGATTAAGCGTCTCTTCATAAGCTTTTACCCCAATCGAGTCAAAATTCGATTAGATGTTATTCGTTAGCGGCAACCGGGCGCCGCTCACGCTTGATAAGATAGAGGCCGCTTGTGATAATAATAAGAGCGCCCGTAATGGTCCAGGCATCTGGCAGATCTCCGAATAAAACAAAACCGAGAATCGTCGCCCAGATGAGAGTGGTATAATCGAATGGTGCCAGCATAGACACCGGAGCAAATTGAAAGGCCTTAATCATAAAGTAATGACCTATTGCTCCGAGAAACCCCAGCAATACAAAAACGAGCCACTGTTTAAGCGAGGGCGGCACCCAGACGAATAAAACGGCTATGCTGGAAAGGATCAGTCCGCCTACACCGGTATAAAACAGGGTGGTTAAGGCATTGTCTGAATGACCCACAATACGAGTCGTGATTTGGAACCCGGCGTAAAGAAACGCGGTTATAACCGGCAGGATTGATGCCCAATGAACGATTCCCATTCCGGGCCGGACGACGATCAGCACTCCCAAAAGTCCAACCATAACGACTCCCCAACGGTGTATGCCGACACGTTCGCCCAAGATTGGAACCGAAAGCGCCGTTACCAATAAGGGTGAGGAAAAAGCAATCGCGAAGCAATCCGCAAGTGGCAGAAACATCAAGGCGCGCCAGAAGGTAACGCCCGCACAGAATATCAGTATGGAGCGAAGTATCTGAAGCTTTATTCTTTGGGTGTAAACAATATTTCCCTGTGCCCCTCGAAAAAATAAAAGGGCAACAAAAAGAAAATGGAAAACATAACGCCCCCACAGCACCATAAACAACGGAAGCTCCCTGCTGATATACTTGGCTGCGGCATCTAAACCAGAAAAGCAGATCGTCATAAAAATCATTAAAACGATTCCATATAATGGGTTTTTAACGCGAAGTGAATCAGTATCTCTATGGTTGGGGATATCTGCCAATTCTAATCTTTTTTCCTTTTATATACCATATCCCCTATCTTTTTCATCCGCTCCAGTTCCTCCGGTGTCATTGGTCCGCTTTGCAGAACCGCGAGATTTTCACGCATTTGATCAACATTTTTGGCTCCCATCATGCAAACATCCACGCCCGGATGGGATAGGGCGAATCGGTAGCAGTCGGCAGCCGTAGGCGCGGGTTCACCCGGCGGCATTTTTTTGGGCTTGAGAAGTTTCTGCCAGGCGGTGGCGGTAAAGCTCACCACCCCGGGTCGGGATTCTTTTGCCAAAAAAGGGAAGGTTTCGCTTTCAGCACCCCGGTGGGCCGCATTATAGCGGACATGAAACACATCGATAAGGCCTTCATCGGCCAATTCGGGAAACAGCTTGCGGTTGTGACTGGTCAGTCCGATAAAGCGCACCAGGCCTTTTTCCTTAAGACTCAGCGCCCCGTCGATGACCTTCTGAGGCGGCCGCTTGGGGAACCAACCCAGTAGCAGTACATCGGCATAGGCAATACCCGCTGCCTTAAGTCCTTTAGAGAAAAAATGCTCGGTCAGAAAAGCATTGTGGGCGTAGGTGAGCATGGCCACCACCAGGTCGCTTCGTCTCCCGGAGTCTGTGATGTTGCTGATGGCCTGGCGCATCTGAGATGAGCGGCCCCTGACGAACGTGCCCCATGTAAAATAGTTGCAGCCCCGGTCAAAGGCTTCTTCAAATGCTGCGGCCGAGGCACCGAAGCTGGATGAAATCCCCAAACGGCCCACCTTGATTCCGGTTCGGCCCAGGGTTGTTTTTTGGTTAAAATCCATAGTTATTCTTTACGCTAATTTATGATCCGAATATGGAAAGCAGCAGCCCTGCGGCAACAGCCGAACCGATCACCCCCGCCACGTTCGGCCCCATGGCATGCATCAGCAGAAAATTTGAAGGGTTTTCCTTTTGACCCACCACCTGAGATACTCGTGCGGCCATGGGAACGGCAGAAACGCCTGCTGATCCGATCAAAGGGTTTACTTTTCCGCCGCTGAATTTGTACATGATTTTTCCAAAGAGAATCCCCATGGCCGTACCGAACGCAAATGCCAGCAGGCCGAGCACGATAATCTTGATGGTCTCGGAAGTTAAAAATGAATCTGCCGTTGCGGTCGCCCCCACGGTAACTCCTAGGAAAATGGTCACGATATTGATCAATTCGTTTTGCGAGGTTTTAAACAGCCGATCCACAACACCGGATTCTCTAAACAGGTTCCCGAGCATCAGCATTCCGATCAACGGGGCGGCAGAGGGCAAAAACAGGATAACAAGAGTTGTGGTCAAAATGGGAAATATTATTTTTTCTTTTTTGGAAACCGGTCTCAATTGCTCCATTACCACCCGGCGTTCTTTTTTTGTTGTAAGTGCCAGCATAATCGGCGGCTGAATAATAGGGACCAGCGCCATATAGGAATAGGCTGCAATGGCGATGGGGCCCAACAAATGCGGCGCGAGCCGGGAAGTTAAAAAGATCGCCGTCGGGCCGTCGGCCCCTCCGATGATTCCGATGGATGCGGCTTCCGGTCCTGTAAATCCAAGCAGTATGGCGCCGATAAATACGGTAAAAATGCCGAATTGGGCCGCAGCCCCCAATAGAATGCTGCGAGGATTTGCAATCAACGGTCCGAAATCGGTCAGTGCCCCCACCCCCATGAAGATAAGCGGCGGATAAATGCCAAGCTTAACCCCCATATAAAGATAATAAAAGAGGCCTCCCGGCTGAAAGCCCTTTTCTCCGTATGCACCGATGGGATGCGCCATTAATCCGCCCAAAGGCAAGTTGGTCAGCAGCATGCCGAATCCAATCGGTAACAGCAATAAGGGCTCATACTTTTTTACGATGGCCAAATAGAACAGCGTAAATGCGATCAGCAGCATGACCAGGGTAGCGCCCGGAAACGGGCCTCCCATGAGCCGGGCAAAACCCATGCTGCTTAAAAAGCCTTGTAACGCGTTTCCAAAAGTATCTAACATTTAGCTAACCCCGTTCTTTCGTGAAAAGGATATGAATCGCTTATTGAAATCTAATTTGAAACGCTCATATTAGGTCAAAATCGATCAATGGATCTCCCGCGTTCACGGAGGTGCCCACACTGACGTGGATGAGAGCGACTTTGCCGTCAAACGGTGCAAAAACTTCATTTTCCATTTTCATGGCTTCTAAGATCAACAATACCTGCTCCTTTAATACCGAATCGCCGGGGTTTACATTCACTTTCAGGACGGTCCCGGCCATGGGCGCCGCAATCCGGCCCCCTTTACCGTCCGGTTCAGCCTGCACCGGTGCAGCCTTCGGCTGAGGAGCAGGGGCAGGAGGTATCGGTGCCTGAACGGGAGCCGTGGATGCGCGTGCCTTCGGTGCCGGGGACGCGCCGGTTTTTACTTCTTCCACTTCCACTTCATAGGATTTTCCACTGACACGAATGACGTATTTTTTCATTGTTTTTTACCTCATTAAATTCCTTACAATTGTCTTTTGATCTTATCTGAGATTTGGATATTGTAGTTTGGTATTTATTTGTAATTTGGTACTTGAAATTTATGATTTCCCCGATAATTCGGGATTTCCGCTTTGCTTCAACCGGCGTTGCCGGGTTCGGGTTATAATCGATCCAGCATCTGGCGCTGCCTTCCCGCTGACCCCCACAGCGGATATTTCGGGGAAAGTTGTCGGATCGATTTAACAACCAGCGTGTCAGGGGATGTTTCTTCATTTGCGGCAATGGCGGCGGTGATGACCGCGACGAGTTCTTCTTGATCTTCTTTAACTCCAATGATTTCTTTTGGTTTTCCCTTAACGGAAGTGGACGGTTTTTTGACTTCACCAGCCAGAAACACCCTTAATGCATCCAGGGATAAAGAGAGGACTATCAGGATCGCAAACACAACTCCCATACCCAGTATGGTTAACCCCAACCCATTGGTCAATTTGGCGCCAATGCTCATGGTTTCCGGAAACATGTTGCCTCCTCTATCAAATCATCATACCGGGAAATTGCCGTGTTTCTTGGGCGGTCTGGATTCTCTTTTTTCTGCCAGCATTTCAAAACTGCTTGCGAGCCTCGGCCGGGTTAAACTCGGCTCAATGACGTCGTCCACATAACCCCTTGCCGCGGCGATATATGGATTTGCGAATTTGTCCCGGTATTCTTCAACTTTTTTGTTTCTCTCCGCAGCCGCATCAGCGGCATTTTTGATATCTTTTCGAAAGATAATATTGGCGGCCCCCTCGGGTCCCATAACGGCGATTTCAGCGCTCGGCCATGCCAGTACGGCATCGGCACCGAGTTCCCTGCTGCACATGCCGAGATAGGAACCGCCATAGGCCTTCCTGACAATCAGGGTGACCTTTGGAACCGTCGCCTCTGAATAGGCATACAACATTTTCGCTCCATGGCGAATAATTCCGCCATACTCCTGGGCGGTTCCGGGTAGAAATCCGGGGACGTCGACTATATTCAAGAGCGGAATGTTGAATGCATCACAGGTTCGAATAAAGCGGGCCGCCTTGTCCGAAGCATTGATGTCGAGGCAGCCGGCAAGTACATTGGGCTGGTTTGCCACAACACCGATCGATCGACCGTTGATACGGATATATCCGATAACCATGTTTTGGGCGTAATAGGTTTGGACTTCTAAAAAATCTTCATTGTCTGCGAGGGTTATGATAATTTGCTTCATATCATAGGGTTTGTTGGGATTTTCCGGAACGATTTCGTTAAGTATTTCTTCCCTCCGATTGGGGTCGTCACCGGTATCAACAACGGGAGCCGCTTCAAGATTGTTTGAGGGAAAAAAACTTAAGAGTCGTTTAATATCGGCAACACAGGCTTCATCGTTGGCGCTGATAAAATGGGCCACCCCGCTGGTTGTATTATGCGTCATGGCGCCGCCCAGTGCTTCTGGACTGACCTCTTCCCCGGAGACGGTCTTGATTACTTGAGGGCCGGTAATAAACATGAGGCTGGATTGATCGACCATAAATATGAAGTCCGTAAGGGCCGGTGAATAGACGGCCCCACCGGCACATGGTCCCATAATGACCGAAATTTGAGGAATCACACCGGAGGAGATGGTATTTTTAAAAAAGATTTTGCCATATCCGCTGAGGGCATCCACACCTTCCTGGATCCTGGCACCGCCTGAATCATTTATCCCGATAAGCGGTGCGCCCATTTTTAAGGCCATATCCATCACCATCACAATTTTTTCCGCATGCATGTAGCCCAAAGAACCCCCAATTACGGTGAAATCCTGTGCATATGCGTATATCAGCCGGCTGCCCACCGTTCCGTATCCGGTAACAACCCCTTCGCCGGGTGCTTCAATGTCGTCCATGCCGAAATCCGTGCACCGGTGCCTCACAAACGCACCGATTTCTACAAAGCTTCCCGGATCAAAGAGCAGATTTAAGCGTTCTCTTGCGGTAAGCTTTCCCTTTTCATGCTGCTTGGCGATGCTTTTTTCCCCCCCGCCTGATTTTATTTTTTCCTTTTTGTTTTGTAAGTTCTCCAATTTTTCCGTTATCATGGGATCCCTCCACACGTTAATGCTATTTTTGCATAATCTGTTCGGACGAAGATAAATTCCGGGCAAGATAATATGAATTCTATAAGATCTCAATAAATTATTTCGTTCGAACCGTCCAAAGATAGAGACTATGATAGATTGTAGCCGTTCACGGGTTCAAAGGTTGAACCCAGAACCCTGGTCGCCTATGGCGCCGCCAAAGGCGGGTAAACCTGTGAACGGTTACCATTGCATTGAATTAAGGTGCCGGAATAAGTCCGATAGCATCTTCACTAAGGCTGCCGAGGTACAGCATATTATTATGCTCAATAACACTTGTTATCTCGGTAAATATTTTACCCGTTGGATCCTGTAAATTGATAATAACCTCTCCTTTCATATTTACCCCAATTACGAAACCGACCTGCGTCGCCGCAGGGCTTAAGAACTCCGGCAAGCGGAAAATAAGCTTTCTTAGAAACGGTTTCGGAAGAAGTGAATCTATGGTTCTTCGGGTATCCGGACCATGAACAAGCGCAATCCAGAAAATCCCCTTGCCGTTGTAGGTAATATTATCCGGGAGGCCGGGCAAATTATCGAGGAAGATTTCTGACTGCCCTTTCTTTGTCCCACTGAGCCAATAGCGTCTGACCCGGTATTTCCAAGTTTCATTAATTAAGATAAAAGATTGATCGGGGCTGATCGCAACCCCATTTGCAAAATAAAGATCGTCTAATAAAACGGTTGTTTGCCCGGTCTTTGGATTATAAGCCAATAAACTGCCATTGGGACGATGTTCAAGCAAATCAGTCATAAGGTCGGAGTAAGAGAATTTACGCGATGCATCACTAAAATAAATCATACCGTCTGACGCTATGGCGAGGTCATCTGCAAGTTTGATCGGCCTGCCATCAACACTATTCGTCAAAACGGTGATGGAGCCGTCCGGAGCAACGGAAATAAGCCCTTTAAGCGTATCAGCTATAACAAGGTTTCCGGCGGAATCAAATTTAAGTCCTAAAGGCCGTCCTTTCGTATTACAAAATTGGCTGGGCTGGCTTCCATCCGGCTGAAACCGCAGGATACGGCCATCTTCAACACCCGTATAAATCCTTCCCTGGCTATCGAATTCAATCGCCTCGGGACCAATACCTGCTCCTTCACCCAATTTTTTCATTTCCGTTAAACGGTTGTTGGGCTCAAATGCACCGGTTAATTCCGGCATTTTTGATGGTGTCCATGAATCCGGATCGATCGGAACCGGCCAAAATAGAAGATAAAGCAAAACCAAGCCCACTAATCCCGCAAAACCTAATAAGATTCTTTTAATCATGATATTTTCCCCTTATGTTATAGTAAGCTCAGTTCTTTCTCGTATTTTCCTACCCAACCGATAACCCTTTATCGATTTGGGGGGCGATCAATGAATCTTTCAAGACCCGTTCGGACCGAAACATTTCCCTGATAGTTTGACATTAACCACGGACCCCGAATGGTTATGCCGTCTCACACAAATACAAGTGCACGATGCACAATTTTAGATACATTTGTTGCATATCATTTTTTAAAAACAAGGCCAACCTGGAAAGAGATTTTCGCAGATTGATAAATAAGTTTGTTTATTTAATACATTCATTTTACATGAACATGTTAAAGAGCTATTGAAAAAACGGGAGAAAAAATGAACTTACCCGACATTGGCGATATGATAACGACAAAAGAAGCATTAAAATTATGCCGGTATTTCAACCTGGAATATCTGGTTAAACGCATTGAATTCGATCCGAAAAGCTATAAGGACTGGGTGTTCGATGGATGTTCGGGCTTGCCGGATGCATTATTGGGTTTATTCACGGGATGTAATTGGAAGGACATCACTTATAAATGCTGCTTACCACACGACCTTTGTTATGGTTACGGTGAACTTGGAAATACCATTGAAAGGAAACGAGTGGATGTTAAATTTTACAGCGACTTAGTGACCAAAGCGGGAATGGTTAAATGGTGCGCGTCTGCCTTTCTTGCTGCAGTTCGGATAGGCGGTGCGGAAGAACTTGGGCTATCATTCTCATGGGGATTCGCCCATAAGCTAAAATTGTCTATCCCCGCAGCCGACAGCTGATCGCTGAGGCCGAAGAGCGCTGTTATCTGCTGAAAGGGAATTGGTATGAAGACAAAAAAAACGACATGCCATTGAAAAGATATACGATAAGTTTTTGATAGGAAGGGGCGGAAATAAAATTCGATACTCAACTGTGGTAACCGGCTCTAAGGTATGAATTATTTACTTTTTTATGGACGTCCCGGAGATCACGCTAACCATTTACCCAAAATGGCAGTGTTGCCAAATCCGGTAAATACCGAATTGAAGCAGGGTTTCACTGTCCCGCAAGTGGCGGAAAAGCATGCTTGGGCAGAGCCTTTGGTATGGTCCATTGCGTTGGAGGGCAAAGACGATATTCAACGATTCAAGTCACTTAACTGGGGACTGTTGACATGGGACGTGTGGAACTGCAATAGTTGTGACAAACGTTTCGGAGACGATTGGCCCGGCAGGATACCGGCCCAAATGATTGGACATATCCTCTATTATTTTTCGAATCAGGGCGATCTGGTGCTCGATCCGATGGCCGGTGGCGGAGTTGTCGCCGATACTTGCCTGGCCTTTAACCGGAGATGCTGGAGCTTTGAAATGGACGATCGGCCGGATACACGACCGGAAATCGAACCCCATTTTTGGGATATTAATAATTTGGAATGGCCGATAAAAGGCAAAGCCAAACCGGATCTGATCCTTTTCGACCCGCCTTATTTTAAAAAGCAATCCCACAATTACGATCCTGACGGTATATCCGGCTTTTCAAAAGAAAAATATCTGGAATTTCTGGAAAGCTTTTTTTCTCTGGCACATTTAAACGCCAAAAAGGGCACGCAGATGGCATTTATCAATGCCGACTGGCGCGATTT
>CAZHAH010000064.1:0-28324 GCA_964530095.1 uncultured Desulfobacteraceae bacterium
AACGACCGCGGATTGATAAATATCTCCCATAGCTATGCACTTTCTGCACCTACGTCCCCTATCACGCAGATAGGATTTGTCACTTTCATGCATTTTCTCAGTACGGTTTTGAACGCCGCCGTTCCGATTTTTTGCTCGATGGTTGCCAGCAGAGAAGAGGTTTGTTCTGCATCGGGGACCCCCAAGTCTAAAAAGCGGCGATTGCCGTGCCACGCAAAGCGTGCAGCTTCTCTCAGATCATCCTTAGCGAAGTAAGCACGTGCCAAGGTTTGGCAAACGTGAGCCGTCCCGAGCGGGTCACTAATAGCTATCTTTGTGCGTAGGCTCCGACAACAGAATCTTATTGCTCTACGGTGATCTCCCTGTTTTTGGTATAGCTTCCCAATTAGCCCAAGAGTAGTCGCCTTTCCTAACTGATCATCCCTCTTAAGTCTTAAACTTTTACGGTAAAGATCCAAGGCTTTCGTAGTGTAGCCTTGTTTAGCTGCGATGACCCCTAGTTGATTGAGCGTTCTGGCAATCCCTCGGGAATCTGGAATCCCTTGAAATGTCTCGAGCGCCTTTTGGTAGTATTGAGCGGCGCGGTCGAGGTTGCCGCTTTCCTGATAGATGAGACCGAAATTGGCAAATGACGTCGCTACGTGGAAATGCATTCCAAGACCCTGGAAGAGTTCGTGACATCGCTCCTGGAGACGCAAAGCCTTGCCGTACTCGCCACGTTTCCTTCTCACCACTGCCATTTGGCCAAGGGCATTCGCGTACCCTCCAATGCTGCCTTGCAAGCGTGACAGGCGCCCGTTCTTCGCAAAATGACCGAAGGCCTTGGCATAGTTGCCTGTTAGTTGGAGCAATACTCCCATTTCATGATGACAACCAGAGACAGCTAAATCTTCACCTAAATGAGCAAAGGTCTTCATGCTTCGCCTACACAATTTGATTGAATGTGTATAGTCCACCTCCCATTGACGGTGCAACTGGGCAACGGAGTAGTCAATCTTGGCCCGTAGTTTTGGTTGCCTACGTTTCCGAAGTACTTCTATCGCTTGGTTGTAGTGTTTCTTAGCCTGACAATATAGGCGCCCAGCTGCAAGGCATTGCCCGATTTCCACATGACAGTCGGCTGTCGCCTTAAAGTCGCCCGACTTGCAGGCCAACGAGAGTGCTTGCTTAAGCAACTTGATAGCCGGGTCAAGTCGTCTTAGGGAAGCCAATAGTAATCCACCCAAGAGCAAGCCCTGATACCTTGTCCGAAGATAAGAAGCGGCCCACGACTGCATAAAGGCGTCAAGGGTGACTTGGCTGGAGCGGTTGGCTTCGCTTGTGCACAGTTGGTAAATATGATTTAGTTCCGTAAGTATCTTGCGCGTGTCCTGTTCCACTATGAAAAGGGAAGGTCGGATGCTTGGTAGGTTAGTTCCGAGTTGGTGAAGGACCGCGTGGTCTCGTCGCCAAAAGTGCCCTTCCTGATCAACCAGTTCCTTATCCCGGTTTTTCAAGGCATTGTCGAGGTGCTCCCATGTCCAAAGACGTTCCTTAGCCGTTGAGTAGGTTACCCAGAGTACGGCCTCTACCGATGGTAGGCCAACGAGCATTGGACAAATATCGAAATCGTCGAACCCCGAGTATCCCATTACAACAAGGTATCTGCCATTCACCGCTTGCCATACTGCCTGCTTTTTCGCCTTGTCAATATGGGGCGGCAGTGAATACTGGCCTATGGCTCGGAGTGTAGCCTGGATCGACTTTCTGGAATCAGTCCATTCACCGTCCTTAATCCGTTGTAGGGAGCCGTGGAGTTTCAACAGCCGACCTGATGGATTACTTAGCCCAAATCTGGAGAAATCTTCTCGTCCAATCACGGGAGATACGGAATACCCGATAGATTCACAGGCAAGCTCTATCAAGTTGTCGAAATTGGTTGTGAGCACGGAGTGACCAAGTTTCAGTAATCTAGCAACAACATAGTGACCACGGACGGGAGTGAATTGATTGGTTAGATAGTCCAACACGTTCAGGTTGGGGTCAGCACGGGATTGCAGAAGCTCTATGAGGGCCTCAAATCTAATGAAATCACTTGCACTCTTTCGGTCTTTTCGTTCTGCATCGCACAGATGCATTAGGTCTGATCGGATTTTCTTTTTGCCTACAAGGGATGAGAGGATAGTAGAATAGAAGTCCCGGCTAGCTGGTATGCCCGCCGGTATCGATATCCCGGCACCAACGAGCAACGCGAGTCTTGGCCGAGCCGCGAAGAATTCATGAACAACAAGTTTTACAGATTGAGTGCTTTCCCTCTTAATCATAATCTAAGTGTGATAGGTGACGCAGCTGCACGACACCACCGATTTTCTTTTCTTTCTTAGACAACACGTTTAGGATCTCCGACATAATGGTTTCTCGGCCATCGAAACTCACCGTATTTCATGGCATCATAATCAGGTTGTCATTCGTTTAATAAATAATAATAAATAAGAATTTGCTTTTAGTGTGCGTATCTATAGCAAAAAATCGCTTGTGTGTCAAGGATGATGCCGATACTGCATATTGTATGAGCTGAAATATGGGTAAAGCGGCTATCAGCTTCGGTTGGCGAGAGACCGAAAAAATCGAAATGATGCCGTCTATCCCATGAAAAATTGGGATTTTCAGCCAAATTCAGGCGCAGATTTCCGGTATGCCCTGAAGGGTGAATCCGGGCTATTGGAGCCAATAATCAATGGGCGGCCTCCGGCTCGGAGAGAAGCTGGGCCTCCGGCTCGTAGAGCCTACGCCTCGGAGAGAACCGGAGTCATCGCCTGTCTGCGTGCGGCCACGCACAGGCAGGTAGATGAACTCGGGGATATTTGGCACAATTTGAGCAGGTGGGTCATGGTTTCTGGCCTGCCTGTGCGTCGCACGCAGACAGGTCTCCCATAGGCCCAGATGTCGCAATATCTTTTCTGTAATAGGGGACGTTCGGAACGAACGGCTTCTAATTTGAACTCGATTCGGATTATATTGATGAATTAAAGAATAACGATCATTGGCCTGCTTTGATCGTTACCAAGGAAATGATTTTGATTGACGGATTTCACCGCCTTGAAGCAGCCAAAAGGCGGGGGGATGAAGAGATGGAAAAAGGCTTACGGTTTTAGAACTGGCTGAGAGAATAAGACTCCTGACAGAAGAACAGGGATGGTCACATCGAAGGGCTGCTAAATACTTCAATAAAAGCCAACCCTGGATAACCGACCACGTAGGTATTGCCAAGAATCTCAACACTACACTGATCACCCGGGTGATCACTCTAACATATCGTTCTGCAAGGGAATTAGTGAAACTTCCTCAGCATAAACAGGCGGCAGCCTACCGAATGGCACGGAAGATGGCGATGCATGATAGGCGGCTATCGCCTTCATCCCGGTTGGTGCCCAAGGAGGTAAAGAAAATCCGGGATGCCCCAGCTATAGAATCATGTCCTTAGAAGATAACGTACATTAATATGATTTGGGAAATTGGAGACTTATGGGATCAGAGTCGATGAATTTCGATTTTCTTTTTGGTTTAAGAAATTTTGGTGGTTTAGGATTGAAACTTCCCCCAGCCCCGAAAAAGCGGGATCTCCACTTTGCTGCGACAAGCTACGGGGAAGTTCTGCGTGCCGGCAGTGCTTCGCAGCCCCCGTAAGGTATTCTGCCTTATTTATTTTTGATTCGCTCGCTAATCCCGCAGCCCCGATAAAGCGGGATCTCCGCTTCGCTGCGACAAGCTACTGGGAATGCGCTCGCTATTGCGGTTCAAATTTGCAAATGGTTTAAGAAAATAAGTGGGGTAATGGTTCCGGTGAAGTCACCGAGGCGGAATTCTTTTGTATTTCAGGTTTCGTATCGGGAGCAGAACTCCGCAGCATCACCGAATGGATTTCTGATTTATATTGTAGTCGTTACCTTTATGGGCATAGGTTGAGTTGGGATAAATACAATATCTGTAATTAGGGCCAAGCGGGGAGCTGCCAGACATATCACAGGTTTTTAAGGCAGATGATATTTTCACCTCCTGATTGGCTATCTCAAAAATCATCAGGGTGAAAATGCTGACTGTTTCACCCTGATTGTTTCCTGTTAAGCATACAGATTGTCGTTTTAACCTGAGGCCCACATTATCGTGACAGTTAATGTGTCATAAAAGCTTGACTTGCGACAAATAAAAGACTATTTTGTCGCGAAAACCTATTCGCGACAAAAAAATGCCAAAATACATCTCAGATAAGGATCTATACCCCATTGAAACCCTGCTTGCCGACCGACCTGACGGATGGCGGATTGGGGAAATCGAGAAGGCCCTTGAGGGTCAGGGCCTATACCTCAATCGCCGTACTTTGCAGCGACGGTTGACCCGGCTTGAAAAAGCAGGAAGGATCCTAATTGCCGGTGTGGGACGGGCCACCCGTTATCTACCCATTGTCTCTGCCGAAAAATCGACTGAAGCTAATGATAATATCTTCCTTTCCATTGATGCACAAGAGGTACAAAACCGGATTTCCCGGCCTTTATCTGCCCGCCAGCCGGTTAGTTATCAACGGGAACTCATCGACAGTTATCAGCCGAATGTGACCTGGTACCTGCCGACGGCAATACGTAATCATTTGATGGATAATGGCCGGCGCATCGGCATCGACTATGCCGCAGGGACTTACATTCGGCAAATTCTTGACAGGCTTTTGATCGATCTTTCCTGGGCGTCAAGCCGCCTGGAAGGAAATACCTACTCGCTCCTTGAAACCGAAAGGCTCATCGCATTCGGGGAAGCTGCGCCCGGAAAAACACCCTTCGAGACCCAAATGGTACTCAATCACAAAGCAGCTATCGAGTTCCTCGTAGATGCTGTTGATGAAATCGGGTTTGATCGCAGAACCATTCTCAATCTTCATGCCCTGCTCTCTGATAACCTGCTGGGTAATCCGTCAGCATCGGGACGACTGCGTGCTATCCCTGTCAGCATCGGAAAGTCTGTCTACGAACCGCTGGCAGTGCCGCAGCTAATCGATGAAATCTTCCGTCAAATCCTGGATACCGCCGTCGCCATATCCGATCCATTCGAACAGGCATTTTTTGTCACAGTACACCTGCCCTACCTCCAACCGTTTGAGGACGTCAATAAACGGGTATCGCGACTGGCGGCGAATATTCCGCTGATTCACCACAACCTGTGCCCGCTGTCCTTCGTGGATGTACCAGAAGACCTTTATATTAATGGGCTGCTGGGTGTTTACGAGCTGAACCGCATTGAGCTTATGAGGGACGTATTTGTCTGGACCTATGAACGGTCGTGTGATCGTTATCAAGTAGTGCGGCATACTTTGGGGGAACCCGATACATTCCGGCTGCGCTACCGGAAAGCCTTGATCGGTTGCGTGGGTGAGGCGATCCGGCAGGTTGGCCGGGGGAATGCTATTGATACGGGAGAAGTCCTTTCATATTTGATCAAGGATCTGGTTCCGGAGAATGACCGTGAACACTTTCTCAAGATTTCGAAAGAAGAAATAGCCGCATTGCACGAGGGTAACTTTGCCCGTTACCGACTCCGCCCCAGTGAATTTAAGGAGTGGCAAAAACGAAAGACCTAGTGGCCCCTATGTCAGACATATCGCAGGTTCTGAGGTTGACTGATATTCGTAGGGGATAGCTGGATATCACAGAAACGATCACTTTCTATGATGATCAGATACGCAGGGGGCATCAACCTCACTAATGTCGTCCCTAATCCATAGTGTTCAATATTAATATTCGATTGCCAGGAACTTTCTGCACGAACGTCCCCTCCTGATTATTACTTATGACGCGCGTCATAAAATTGGATTATTCTTCTGCTCGAGAACTGGCCAAACTTCCTCAAAATAAACAAGAGCGAGCCTATCGATTGGCGCGGAAGATGGCTGTGCAGGACAGACGTCCATCCCCTTCATCCCGGTTGGTGCCCAAGGAGGTAAAGAAAATCCGGGATGCCCCATCTATAGAATCATGTCCTTAGAAGATAGGAGACGTCCCCTATTATAAAGCAGTACCGGCATCATCCTTGACATACAAGCGATTTTTTGCCATGATTTCGCATACTAGAAGCAAATTCCCAGTCGCTTTGAGCGGTTTATAATCACGCCTCCAACTTCTCCGGAGAACGCCGAATCGGCTCAAAATTTCTTTTAAATTATGAACATGCGACTGGAATTACAGATTACCCGCGGAGACCCGAATGAACACGATCGGCATTGACATTGGTCATCAGCACGCTAAAGCGGTTATCTTTGGGGATAACCGGATCGTCGGCCACGTCTCACTGGCTGTTGCCGGAGAAGTGCAGGCGGCCGCGAAGATTGTTTTTGACAAGGTCCTCAAGCAGGCCCACGAGAAGAAGAACCGTATCGATCGAGTTTTTGCCACGGGTGTGGGCCGGGAGAAAGTCGGTTTTGCGGATGGGCATCCAACCGAAATGCTGAGTCACGTTCAGGGAGCACACTGGCTTTTCCCTAAGGCCAGAACGGTGATCGACCTTGGCGCAGAAGGAAGCCGGATCTCAAGATGTGATTCAAAAGGCAATTTAACGAACTTTGTGATGAATGATAAATGTGCATCCGGTGCCGGAGTCTTCTTGGAAACCGTGGCCGAGATGATGCAAATTTCTCTATCGGATATGGGACCTCTTTCCCTGAAGTCTTTAAATAAACTTGCATTGACGAATACGTGTGCCGTTTTTGCGGAGTCTGAGATCGTGGCCGAGATCCATCGGGGAAAGTCCAAAAAGGATATTCTGCGAGGCGTTCACGAATCGATCGCATCCAAAGTCGCCTCCGTTAGTAACCGCACCGATGTGGAGCCGGAAATTGTTCTGACGGGAGGCGTAGCGCGAAACATCGGCGTGGTTGAGGCCCTGAAAGAGCAACTCGGGCTTGATATTTTGGTACCGGCTTATCCGGAAATCGTCGGTGCCCTTGGCGCTGCGATTCTGGCCGCGAATTGAGGAACGCATGATTACATGTGGAATTGACGTGGGCTCACTTTCGGCCGAAGCCGTTATTTTGGTGGATAGCGAAATTGAAGCCTACAGCCTTATCAGGACGGGTCCCGATAGCGCCCAAACGGCTATGCAGGCTTTGGATGAAGCCTTGCAGAAAACAGATATTCCCCGGCCAGAAATAGAGTATACGGTTGCAACGGGTTACGGACGGGTAATCGTCCCCTTTGCAGACAGAAATATCACGGAAATCTCCTGCCATGCCAAAGGGGCCCATTATTTCCTTCCCTCGGTTCATACCATTTTGGACATGGGAGGACAGGATTGCAAGGTAATCCGATGTGATGAAACGGGCAAGGTCGCCAACTTCCTCATGAATGATAAGTGTGCCGCGGGAACGGGGCGGGCCATAGAGGTGATGGCTTCGCTTTTACAGATCCCGTTGGAAGAATTCGGACCGCTGTCGCTGAAATTCGGTGATAAGCCCGCTAAAATCAGCAATACATGTGTGGTTTTCGCCAAATCAGAAGTACTGTCGCTTATGCGCGAAGGCACCCCCCCAAACGAAATCCTGGCAGGGCTCTGCGATGGAATCGCCGACAGGGTCAGCGGATTGATCCGTCGCCTCGGAATTGAAGCGGACTTTGTTATCAGTGGCGGGATATCCAAGAATAGTGGCGTCGTTAAGCGGTTGGAGGAAAGGCTTCACATCAGGGCTTTTATTTGCGATGAACCTCAAATCGTGGGCGCCGTAGGAGCGGCCCTGTTTGCAAGGGATTTGCTTCTCCGCAAAGGCCGCAGCATCTAAATCAGCGATTCAATAAAAGACTGAATCCTTACGTTCAACTGTTCGATCGAACTGGGCGTATCCTCTGCCTCGAGCTTGAGATGAACAAGATTCCAAGCGTTGAATCTTTCTTTTAAAATAGCATATTCAAACGCATAGGCATCGCAATAGAGCTGGACGAGATAGATCATCCCCTTGGCTTCCGCCTGCGCCATCATATCCCGGATATAAGCTGCGCGTTCTTCGAAAGAATAGATTCCGGGGGCCGGCACTTTACGCAGGTATCCTCTGGCCAATGCGTCAAAGGGATCTCCATCCATTTCGATGTGATTAGACCCGAAGCGGGCATTGTGTATGAAATCGTCGATAACAACAGCGGCTCCATACTTCTCGCTCATGCGGATGATATCCAAAGCCATGTTGATATTGATAGCACAAAGCATTAGCTTCGCTTCGGCCTGGTTTTCGGTAGAGGGGGGGAGTGAAGTGAGAAGCCTCTTCATCATCTCGTTTTGCTCTTCCACAGGGGTAACCAGGGCCGAACCGAAGATGTATACCGCATCCTCTGCGGACAAGCCGCTTTTGGGTCGAAGCTCGTAAAATCGGCCAAAGAGATCTCGGTTTTCGTTATACTGGGCAATCGATTCTCCAAGGCTATCCTCGGTGACCTTTTTCCCGGAGATCTTCTCCAGCTCCCCGGCCAAACGCTTGAGTTCGGCGGCATAGTATTTTACGGCGGACTCTGAGACCATTGACGGTGCCCGGACGAGATGCATGTGGGGGAATACTTTCTTGTGGGACCAAATATCGAAAATGTGCCGGTTGGTGTCGCACACAGTCGACACCATGACAGCATCGACATAATCAAAGACATTGTCGTAGATCTGTCCGGTCAGATTCTTACTCAATCCGCACAGATAGGGTAAAAGCTTGGATTTTTCCTCGTATTGGGGACCCCGCTCTTCAATAAGCTGCACCGGAACAAGGCCGGCCGCGTGGATGAGTTCCTTGGGGACAAGCGCGTAAAAGCATGCCGCGATCTTCTTGCCATTTCTGCTAAGCGCCCTGCCATGATCATGTCGATTTTCAAATCGCTCTTTGAATTCTGATATCACCTCATACCTCCATTCTGTATCCGCATCGGTCTGCCCTATTTCTCCCTGGCTTCAAGTACTTCCATGAATCCATCGATTTTGTTTTTAGCATCCTGCCAGCTGAACCCTTCTGCATCGGCCTGATCGCCTTCGAAAATCAGGATCGGAATGCCATGTTTCTCCCGAATTATTTCGACCACTTCGTCCTGACCGATCGATTGGGGACGGCAACTGCGGTTTGAAAACATCACCATACCGTCCACGTCGTAATCCTTGAGGGCTCGATCAAAATATTCATATCGCTTTTGAATGGATTTATTTGTAAACACATTTGTATACTTCACGGCGAGGGTATGAAACGGATCTTCGGGATCGAGTCTTCCCGATGGCGTCTTGTTCCCCCAACTCAAGGACGTGTAGGGTTCCCAAACGAAGTTGGCCCCCTTCTCTTCGAAATAATCGATGACTTGGAGGTGATGCCATATGGGAATACCGTTCCAGATGAGCCGGTACTTCTCTCCATCCTTGGGCGGTGTCACGCCCTGTTTTATCTGATCCTGATAGTGCTGATGGTAGGCCTTGTAGAAATCGGCCGCGTCCTTTTCTCCCAATGCCGTCACGAGGGGTAGGATCTGTCCGGCCAGATGTCTGAAGCTGGCCGGTGATGGTCTGTGTTTACGTAAATCCATGATCTTTTGCCAGTAGAGCCCGGTAAGATCCGAGTTTCTGACCGTCTCTTTCAACCGCTCGATGTCAAACACACTTTTGGTGTTTTCCTCTATGAACCGGGCCATCTCGCGGATCTGGTTTTCATAGTAGTCAATGTAATCGGAGTCGTCCGGGTCGTCGGTCGCCGGCTGATCCACGAAGAAGGTCGGTTTATTGAAATGATCCCCTAAATAGGCCCACCATGTCACATGCAGACAGCAGATACTCACGTCTGTCATGAAAAGGTCCGGTTCCGGTATGGGCCCGAAGGCGCATTTGTTTGTCCAGGAGATCCCTAATCCACATCGCGTGTAAGAGCAAACCGAATTGGTCAAATCATGCAGCCTGGCTTCCTCGAAGAATTCATCGGCCTTGCGGATGCCCGCAGAAATGGCGGCCAGGCTTTCCGGATAGATGGGATAGACGTCCATTGCAAACATGAGTTCGCTCGGAACTCCTGCGCTGGCTACACAAATCGGTTTTCCGGCCTCATGGGCCGCGATCACCCGCCTATAGGATGCCCCGGCGCTGAGTTTTTTCATCATGGTTAACAGATCAACCTTTAGCTCCACTTTTTCTACCTCAGCCATCTCATAAACCTCCTTCAATCTCGTTTCCACCCTAAAGCAGTGTAAACGGAATTCCGCAATTTCCTATTAGCGACTTATCTGGACTGAATTGATAACGATGCGCTCATCGACTGCCATGCCCCGGCAATAGCGCCTCTCCGGCAGAAGCTTTCTACCTAGATTTACTATGTCTGATCACCAATTTCAACAAATTTAACCCTAAGCTCAAATCAGGCTAACATTTCATAGCGTATGCGGAATAAAGCCCCATAACGCCCTTGACACGCCCCCATTTTTAAACCAAACTGCCACCCAAACAGCAAGACCATGATCTAAACTTTGCCAAAGGAGGTAACAACAGATGGCGCGAACAATCGTAACCTCGGAGAAGGCTCCCGCAGCTATTGGACCTTACTCCCAAGCAATTAAAGCCGGCGACTTCGTCTTTGTGTCCGGTCAGATTCCGATTGAGCCTGACAGCGGCACGCTGATCACGGACGATATTCAAAAGGCCACCCGGCAGGTGCTCACGAACATCAGGGAAATCCTGATTTCAGCGGGAAGTAGACTCGAAGATATCGTTAAAGCGACTATTTTTCTCACCGACATGAATAACTTCCAAATGGTCAATGAAGCCTATGCGGAATTTTTCTCCCACGAACCTCCCGCCCGTGCCTGCGTGGAAGTATCCCGTTTGCCGAAGGATGCCATTATCGAAATCGAAGCCGTCGCTTTGTTGATTAACTAACTGGTCCCCATCTATGGATTTTTTATGGGCTATGGTAAGTGTCCTATCAATAAATGTGGATTTTTTTCGTTGGACAAGGCCGCACAAGGGTTTGCGGGGAGGCGTACTCTATGTACGTCGCACCCGGAAACCCGCGGAGAACGCTGTCCAGCGGAAAAAAGACCATTTATAGATGGACACTAGGGAGGAAACCTCATGTACGTCTCACATCTGCAGTGCCCTAAATGCGGCAAATCATTTGAAAGTGAAAAACTCGCCCAGCTATGTGCCTGCGGCTCTCCATTGCTGGTCCGCTACGATCTAAAAAAAGTGGGCCAGGTGCTTTGCAAGGAAGATTTAACGTCGCGCAAGCCGGATTTGTGGCGATATAAAGAGCTGCTTCCGGTTAAAGAACCGGCAAATATCGTCAACCTCGGCGAGGGTATGACGCCTTTGCTGCATTTGAAGCGGTTGGGACCGGAGATCGGCCTTTTAAACCTCTATTTAAAGGATGAAGGAATCATCCCCACCGGTACGTTCAAGGCACGCGGTGCGGCGGTGGGGGTTTCACGCGCCAAAGAGCTTGGCGTCAAGACCCTGGCCATGCCGACCAACGGCAATGCCGGGGCTTCCTGGGCCCTCTACTGTGCAGCGGCAGGGCTTAAGG
Source organism: uncultured Desulfobacteraceae bacterium (assembly GCA_964530095.1). Lineage (GTDB taxonomy): Bacteria > Desulfobacterota > Desulfobacteria > Desulfobacterales > CAZHA01 > CAZHAH01. Next base: position 11,540 of record CAZHAH010000064.1, read on the forward strand.
CCGTCATCGTAATGCCTGAAGACGCACCCCCAATCCCCCGCGGAGAATGCGCCATATCGGGCGCCGATCTCTATCTCGTGAACGGTTTGATCAGCGACGCGGGGAAGATCGTGGCCAAGGCGGTCACGGATTACGGCTGGTTTGATGCATCCACGCTCAAGGAACCCTACCGCATTGAAGGTAAAAAAACCATGGGGCTGGAAATCGTCGAGCAGTTTAACTGGCGCATGCCTGATGTGATTCTCTATCCCACCGGCGGGGGGGTCGGCATCATCGGAATCTACAAGGCCTTGCTGGAGTTAAAAGAGCTCGGCTGGATTTCCGGAAAACTGCCCCGATTGGTATCCGTGCAGAGTACGGGATGTGCGCCCATCGTTAAAGCCTGGCAAGCAAAAGAAAAAGAATCTCTTTTTTGGGAAAACGCCCAGACGCTGGCATTCGGCATTACCGTACCCAAGGCGCTGGGGGATTTTATGGTTTTGGAAGCGGTTTACAAGACAGATGGCTGTGCCGTCGCGGTGGATGACGCCGAGATCCTAAAGGCCGAAGAGATGATCGCCGCCCAGGAGGGGCTTTTCGTCTGTCCCGAAGGGGCCGCCACGCTCAGCGCGACCCTAAATTTAGTAAAAGACGGATGGATTCAACCTGACGAAAAGGTTGTCCTGTTGAATACCGGCAGTGGGCTGAAGTATCCCGAAACCGTGCGGACGAGCCCACCGGTTCTACAGCCGGATGATATGTTAAATTCATTAAGAGATGGCTAAGTAAAAAGGTTTATATGCAAGGCGTAGTGTTTTTTCAGGAACGAGGCTATACATGTGGTATGCCGAGTGTCTGAAAAAATACTACAACGCAGTAGATGGGACTTTTTACGACGCCATTAATACACGTTCGACAAACTCCGGTAACATCATGACTTGTATTTGGCTGCCCTGAGGCAGGTTTTGGAGCGCCTGTCCGTAGCAGCCGGTGCAGATGTGCACCATGGTTTCGGTCGAGATGTTGTCGGTCATGTATGCCAGTCCTTCCGGATGAAAGCAGCATTTCGGTGCGCCGATGCGGTTGATTTGCAATCCCTTGATTTTGGCAAAGACTTCGTTGGTCGACTTCAAATCCATGGGCACCGGTGAAAATTTGCGATGCAGCCGGTAACATCCGGTGTAATAATCGATTTTTTCTTCAAACGTCACTTCATGCATCAGTTCATTAATGACGGCCGGATAAAAAACGATGTCCGCCTCGGGAAATGCATGTTTGTAGATCGGATAGCAGGGCGAGCAAAAAATTATCAGGCGTTTGGCGCCGAGTTCCCGGGCCTGTTTCATGTTCTTGCCCACAAACTCCCTGGACAGTTGGCGACATTCACCCATGGCCTCCTCGTCTTTGGCCTTGATAGCGGGGCGGTAAAGGAGGTTGCCGCAGCAGTACTCGGTGGAAAGCAGGGTATATGAGAGTTCTTTTTTATTAAACAGACGGGCCAGGGGCACCAGCAGCTGGGGCGAGGCGGGCAGTATCTGACAGCCCGAGACCAAAACATTTTCCGCCGCTTGGTCGTAGGGCAGGTGGTACTGTTCCAAAATGGGAACACGATCGGCGAGTGTGGGGATGGTTTTACCCGTGGTTCGGATGCATTCAACAATGTCTTTGTCTATGAGTGTGTGCATACGGTCATACCTCCATTGGCACTGGGTCCGGCGAAGTTTTTACCATCGTTACTCCTTGTTTAACAATTCGCAATACCGGCGCAGAGTATGGCAAAAGGGAATCCGGGGTCAATTCAAATTTCGCCGCTTATTCTTGAAATCTATTTGTCGTCTATGCTACTTGATAATCGCAAAAAAGCGATGTTTTCTCCCCGTATATCGGATATGTCGGCAAAAAGAATAAAAATTTCCACATTTTTCGATTTCAATATTCGTGTTTGACAAGCCATAACGAATTGGAAATTATGCAAATATGTGAATGCCAAGCGCAATTTTTTCTAAAAACACCTATATTTGGAGCGATAATCCTTGAATATTAATAGGATAGCGCGGACCGATCCGCCGCTGGTCAGCTTGTCGTCGGCCATATAAAAGTTGACAATATCGTATCGATAAAGATATCGTATGACATTACGTCATCGATGGAGGAAAAGAAATGCAAACGGTTACTGTGTCACCAAAATATCAAGTTGTAATACCGAGGGCAATAAGACAGGCATTACATCTTCGTCCTGGTCAAAAAATGCAGGTTGTAGAATATGAGGGCCGAGTCGAATTAATACCGGAACGAGATATCAAAGAGCTTCGCGGATTCCTCAAAGGCATTAATACTGAGTTCGAACGCGAGAAAGATAGATTATGAATATCGTCGATTCATCCGGTTGGCTTGCATACTTTGCGGACGAGCCAAATGCTAAGCATTTCCTAAATCCTTTGAAAGATACTGCTTCGCTCGTTGTTCCAACAATCACGGTATATGAAGTCTTCAAGGTCGTCCTCCGAGAGTCAGGCGAGAATGACGCCCTTCAGGTAACCGCAGCAATGCAAAAAGGAGCCGTTATTGATCTTACGACTCAGTTGGCTATCGCTGCTTCAAAATTAAGTCTCAAAAATGGTCTGCCAATGGCGGACAGTATTATTCTCGCAACAGCCAAAGCATACAGTGCAATACTCTGGACTCAAGATTCAGATTTTAAGAATATGGCCGGAGTGAAATACTTCCCCAGAAGATAATGGCCAACCTTTCACGGCACTCGCCCCTTAACAGTTACGCTTTTTGAAAGCACTTCCGGAAAGCGGGGTGGCTAAGATTTGCACAAATCAAACCTAAAGGAATACTTACGATCAATAATATACGGCAAAAGAGGTGAGGTGTTAAAATGAATGAGAATGGCGTTTACTTTGATGTACTGACTCCACTTAATTTTCTCTTACGCAGTGCAAGCGTTTACGGGCACAGGATTGCCGTGGTTCATGGGGAAAGGCACTATACCTACAACGATTTTTTGACAAGGGTTTATCGCTTTGCCAACGCGCTGTTAGCGCATGGAATCGGGAAGGATGATAAAGTGGCTTTTATTTGCCCCAATATCCCTCCCATGCTGGAGGCTCATTTCGCCGTGCCATTAATCGGTGCTGCCCTTGTCAGCGTTAACATCCGCTTGTCTCCACAAGAAGTGGCTTACATCATTGAGCATTCAGATGCAAAGGCGGTGTTCGTAGACAATGAATTTGCCGATTTGATAACCCCTTCCATCCGTAACCAGCCAAAGGTCAAAACAATCGTCAACATCTGTGACCTGAGCGACGACAAACCGCTCGATGGTCCGGACTACGAAAATTTCCTTCGGGGAGGCGCCAAAACGGAGATAGAACCCGCCGTCGACGATGAATACCAAGTCGCCACCATTAATTATACCAGCGGAACGACGGGTGTGCCCAAGGGGGTCATGTATCATCACCGGGGCGCCTATTTGAATGCGTTGGGTGAAATTATCGAAACCGGTCTTAATTCCAGGTCGGTGTATCTGTGGACCCTACCCATGTTTCACTGTAACGGCTGGTGTTTTCCATGGGCCGTTACCGCGGCCGGGGCCACCCATGTCTGCCTGCGAAAGGTTGAAACCGAAAAGATAATTGCTTTAATCAAACAAGAAGGGATTACTCATCTATGTGCCGCTCCAACCGTATTGATTCCTATGTCTACTGACCCTGGATTTAAAAAAATGAGATTAAAAAATGAACTGAATGTAATTACAGCGGGCGCACCACCTTCACCGACGGTGATAAGCAACATGGAAGCCTTGGGCTGTAATATTATTCATGTTTACGGCCTTACGGAAACCTACGGCCCCCATACCATCTGCGTGTGGCAGCCGGAGATCGATAAGTTGGATTTAGAAGAAAAGGCTAAATTCAAAGCTCGTCAGGGTGTCGCCTATCTGACAACCCAGCACCTGGACGTGGTTGATCCCGAGACGATGGTACCGGTTGTTAGAGATGGAAAAAATATGGGAGAGATCGTGATGCGCGGCAATAACGTGATGCTGGGATACTATAAGGATGAAGAGACAACGCAAAAGGCCTTTGAGGGCGGCTGGTTTCACAGCGGCGACCTGGCCGTAATGCATCCGGATAATTATATCCAGATCATGGATCGTAAAAAAGATATTATTATCAGCGGCGGGGAAAACATTTCCACGGTTGAGGTCGAAAACGTTATATTTCGGCATCCGGATGTCCTGGAGGTCGCCATCATCGGTGTTCCGGATGAAAAATGGGGTGAGGTGCCGAAGGCCTTCGTGGTACCCCGCCAAGGATGCAATCCTACCGCCGAGAGTATCATCGACTTTTGCAAGGAGAACCTGGCACGCTATAAAGCGCCCAAACAAGTGGTGTTCGGCGAATTGCCCAAGACCGCCACGGGTAAAATTCAGAAACACGTCTTACGTGAAAAAGAATGGCAGTCCCACAAAAGCAGGGTGCATTGAACCGCTTCGGCCCGGGGTACCTGGCGTTATTTGCCCGAGTTGCTTTCCCGTCCTGGATTAATCGAACACGTCGAGCCGTTCGCGAGGGAACAACCGCTCTGAACGATATCAAAAAGCGAACGCGTATGGGGATGGGATATTGCCAGGGAAAGATGTGTGCCGCCAACGTGTTGAAATTGTATGCCCACCAGACCGGCCAGCCCGTTAAAAATCTCAGGGTACCGACTATGCGGCCACCGCTGGAGCCGATACCGCCGGGGGGGCAGATAACTGAAATTGACGAAGGTCAAGATGCGTAAAACCTATGATGTCGTAATTGTGGGAGGCGGGATTCAGGGCTTGTCGTTGGCCTATTATCTGGCCCGAGACGGCTTGAACCGGGTCGCTGTTTTTGAGAAAAGCTATCTGGGCAGCGGTGCCAGCAGCCGCAACGGTCAGATGATCCGCTCGGCGTTCGGATCCAAAGAATGGATTCGCCTCTGGGATAAAAGCCTTCGCCTCTGGGAAAATCTGGCCCATGAGCTCAACTACAATGTCATGTTTACGCGCCACGGCTATCTGGTTTTGGCCACGGCGCCCGAGCAATTAGAATTATTCCGGGCAAATTCAAAACGACAACTGGATCTCGGTTTAAAAACTTGTTTGCTGGATGCGCAAGAAATAGTAAAGCTCATCCCGGCAATTAATCCTGAGCTGGTGGCCGGTGGCAATCTGCAATTAAACGGCGGTGTGGCCCGGCACGATGCAGCCATCTGGGCTTATACAAAGGCCGCCCGCAATTTGAATGTTGATATATTTCCATTCACGGAAGTGGTCGATATCGTGCTCAAATCAGGAGTTGTCCAAGGTGTCAGGACCTCACGGGGGGATGTCGAAACCCGAATCGTGGTGAATGCCGCCGGCGCCCATGACCGGCGGATTGCCGCCATGGCGGGATTGGATCTGCCGACACAGATCTACACCAATGAAATCATGGTCACCGAACCCATCAAGCCGTTTCTGCCGATTGCGGTCTCGGTGCCGGGTTTAAGCGCCTATATGCACCAGTCGACGCGCGGTGAGTTTGTGGGCGGCGCCGAAAGAGAAAACAAACCCCCCGGCGACAGCATGAGAAGCTCCCTGGCCGGCACCCGAGACATTATTCGCAAATATGTCCGCCTTTATCCGGGCCTGGCAGGCGTGAAGCTGATGCGACAGTGGGTGGGCATCATCAGTATAACGGAGGATCACAGCCCCATATTGGGCCCCGTACCGGAAATCCAAGGATTCATTTTATCCGTGGGATGGGGCGGCTACGGATTTATGGGCGGTCCGGGGGGCGGAAAGTCGCTGGCTGAATTCATTTTGAGTGGAGAAGTTCCGCCGGAGATTCTGCCTTTCAATCTGGAGCGCTTTAAAACCGGCGCATTGGTGAAAGACACGGCCCTTCTTTCCTAGCATGGTCTATTGCCGGTAGTTGTGCAACACAGCACCAAGCCGGCGCGCGCCCTCTTTAAGTTCATCAAACTGAACCATGGTGAAGTTCAAACGGCAATAGTCTTCTCCCGCGCCGTCTTTGTGGAAACGCTCACCCGGTATATAGGATACCCCGGCAGCCTCTGCAATGGGTAAAAACGCAGCACTGTCGATCCCATCCGGCAGTCTCAACCATATAAAGAATCCGCCCCCCGGTGCCATCCAGCAACACTCCCGGGGCAGGTGATCCGCCAGTGCATTTAACAGTGTGTCCCGGCGGGTGCGATAGTTTTTGCGCAGCTCTTCAACTTGTTGATCCAGCAATCCCAATTCGATAAAGGCTGCCACAATATGCCCCGTAAAGTGCCCGACGCCACCGCCGCTATCAAGAACACCGCTTTTCACACAGCACTGTATGATTTCCGGCGCAGCCGTCATCCAGCCCAGGCGCAGCCCAGGCGCCATGATTTTGGAAAAAGATCCCAGTCGGACCACTGTCCCCCCCGGTGCCAGGCTATAAAGGGAAGGCGGCGGAGGAGAATCGTACCATAGCTGGTGATAGACATCATCCTCCACCACAAGCAGCCCGGTTTTTTGAGCAAGGTCGACCAGGTCCTTACGCCGTTCGAGATTAAGGGTAACACCATTGGGGTTGTTAAAAGTGGGCACCAGATAGAGAAGACGCGGCTTTCTTCCCTGCCGGTCAAGTGTTTGCAGCGTCTCATCCAGGGCATCAACCCGCAATCCATCGTCATCGCTGGGTATCGATACCAAATCCAATTGATGATCATCGTGCATCACGCGCAGTGCCAGGTGATAGGTAGGAGACTGGACCAGTGCGATATCACCCGGTTTGGTCAGGAGTGTACACAGCATACCCAGGGCCTGGGAGGAACCGCCCGTAATCATGATCTGCTCAGCCGACACGGTGACGTCCTCCATACGTTCCAGCCAGGGGCACAGGTGCGTGATCAAACTCGCTGGTCCCTGTTCAGCGCCGTAGGATAACGCCAGCGCCGGCTGACGCTCCAGAACAATCCCGGCCGCCCGTGACAGGCCATCCGCCGGCAACAGGGCCAAATCCGGGTGTCCGGATCTGAACTCAATCACCCCCGGGCGCAGGACATATTGGACGTCCGGCAAATCTTTTACCATCGTTACTCCTCGTTTATCAATTCGCAATACCGGCGCAGAGTATGGCAAAAGGGAATCCGGGGGTCAATTTAAATTTCGACACTTATTCTTGAAATCTATTTGTCCCCTATGCTATCGGACTGATCTGGGATTCAATCAAGAATGCAGCCTTGAATCCGTGAACGGCTACCACAACAGGATATCTGAAATTATCGGAAATACCAATTTTGGTGAAATCGATAATTTGCTCTCCCAGGGCCGAGACATGGATAACATTGCAAAACATTATAGCATGGACCTTGCGTTGGCCTGGTCCTTAAGATTGGCCGGAATCGTATCCGCCATGCAAAAGAAAAGAATACTCTGTGTCACCAGCAGATACTTGATAATCGCAAAAAAACGATGATTTTTTCAGAACGGGATATCAGTCGAACCCTATCCAGTAGCGCCATGGATGGCGCTTTGATCGTTTTTCCTTGATTTTTAAATAGTTTTGGATCTGGGAACTGCACTTTCTACGTGTTCCCAATATTTGGTATCTACAGCGCGCCCGGCCCCCTATCGAGACATTTTTAGGTCGCCTACCGACAATGGTATTAAATAAACTCTGTTAACAAAAATTATCTTGAATTTTCCCATAAGCTTGATATAAAAATTTATAATATCTTAAAAAAAGTCTTTTTGCCTCATAACTGCGTCGAAGCCTCGAATCAAATCCTCGGCGTACGTTAATCTATCTGCGGTTTGATTCTCGTTTCGCCTTGTTCTGAGCCAAAAACCCTAATTTTGAGATGGCTTGTAGTAATCGGAATAGAAACACTAACCAGTTTTTTATATACGGAAAAGCTATGAACTTTAAAATATTTTTCATTTTTTGTTTATCTGTTTTATTGCTTTCTATGTCCTGCTCATTAGCGAGACAGGAAATGGCAAATAACTATTGGTATAATGCAAGATCCCTGGAGCAACAAGGAAGATATTTAGAAGCAGCAAAGATGTTTGAAAATTCTGCTGAATTAGAAAAAACCGGTGGAAAGTCAAGATTGACAGATTTGAGTGCAGCATTGAGTAGTGCTGCTTCTATGTATATAGAGGTCGGTCAATATGATAAAGCATTGGAGTACTATAAACAAACTTTGGTAATTGAGCAAAAACTTGGGCGAGATCTTGAGGTTAGTAAACAACTCAACAACATTGGTCAGGTTTACAGCAATTGGGGCCGATATGAACAAGCCATCGAGTACCAAAAACAGGGGATGGCGATTGCTGAAAAGCTTGGAAGAAAGACCAGTGTTGCTATTGATTACAACAATATTGGCCTGAATTATCTATCCATGCGCCAGTATGATCAAGCCCTCGAATACCTAAAGAAATCTTTGGCGATTAATAGAACTTTTGGGATACAAGATCAAATTGCGACACTGCTCAATAACATTGGCCTGACATACAGTAGCTTGGGCCAATATGGGCAAGCCATCAAGTACTACAAAGATGCGTTGGCGATCAATCGAAAATATGGATTAGAGGATGGGATTGCAGTACAACTCACTAACATTGGCACCATTCACTACTACTGGGGCCAGGATGAGCAAGCCATCGATTACCAAAAAAGATCATTGGCAATAAATAGAGCACGTGGGAAAAATGATAGTATTGCGCTAGACCTCAGCAACATCGGCAAGATTTATCAATCCAGGGGCCAATATGATCGAGCTATCGAACACTATGAAGAAGCAATAGCCCTAACGGAAGTACTTCGCCTGACAGCAAAAGGTGATATCCGCCGAGATTATTTGGCCAGTCAGATTAATACCTATCAATCCCTGGTATCAACCTATCTGGAAAATAATGATGTTCCAAATGCTTTTCGTACCATAGAAATCAGCCGTGCAAAGTTATTAGCAGAGAGAATCGCCGGTAGCGAAGCAGGAGTCATCATTCCCACTGCAGAACAGGTAAGGACTGGCCTGCAAAAAAATGAAGCGGTGCTGATATATGCTAATGCTGATTTGTACGAGATGGTGCAAATTGTCCTGACAAAGCCAAGTATCTTTGGTCTGGAAGTCTCCAATAAATATTTCATAGCGTCGGCAAAAAATAACTTTGAAAAACCGATTCAAAATATGCTTAATAATCAACGCAGCATTAAACCTGTAAAAAAACAAACAGACAATCTCGATCTCAAAAAAATAACAGATCAAGTTTCCGGTGTTAACGATTTCGAAGACGTGATAAATTTTTATCGTTATTTACTTTCAAATCCATATGCTCAAACAGGCATAGGGTCGCGGCGTGTTAATACCCTGAATAAAGAAACAGAGACGCTCAGTCAACTGCTCTATCAATTTCTCATTAAGCCCATAGAACCCCACCTTAACGGTATAGATACATTGACTATTATCCCTGATGGAATCTTGGCATTTATTCCTTTTGAGACTTTGATTGATGAAGAAGGCAAGTATTTAGTCGAGAAATTTGAAATCAAATATTCACAATCAATAGGAGTGACAAAGTTGATTCAAGCTCGACATTATCAAGAAAGAAAACCGATGCTGGCCTTTGGCGGAGCTGTTTATGATGATGTATCCTATGATGTCGATATGATAAATAGCGGAGCCCAGTTAGCGTTGATAGAAAAGCAGGCGCATTCTGATTTTGCCAGCCGTCGTTCTGTTCGCAACGCCTATGCTGCATTAGGCGCTGTGGAGTGGGGGAACCTTCCTGGTACACTTAGTGAGGTTAAAGCTATTGAAAAAATCACTCAGGGCGCTGAGATAATTACGAGGGATAAGGTGAGTGAGCATTATATAAAATCACTTTCCCAGCGGGGTAAATTGGCACAATACCAAGTAATTCACTTTGCCACTCATGGCCTGGTTGTTCCTGCCATTCCAGATCTTTCAGCGATTGTACTCTCTCAGTTCAAGGAAGAGCGAAATGGCGAAGATGGGTATCTACGCATGGGGGAAATATCTAAACTAAATATTAAAGCTGATTTTGTTAACTTATCCGCCTGTGAAACAGGACTGGGTAAAATTTACGGTGGTGAGGGAGTCGTCGGGTTAATACAATCTTTTTTGATCGCAGGTGCAAACTCTCTTTCTGTCTCACTATGGCAGGTTGCTGACGAGTCTACTTCTCAATTTATGGTAGCGATGTACAACCAGGTAGAGAAACAAAAAGCGACCTATAGTCAAGCGATCACAGATATTAAACGACAGTTTATTATTGGGGATTTTGGAGAAGAATACAAGAAGCCATATTACTGGTCTCCTTTTGTTCATTATGGAAAGTAAGTTTGCTTCCACAGTCAATAAATGAAGAATTTTTGTATATGCAAAAATTCTTCGGATGAAATGAAAGTAAGGTGATTTTTATGGAAAATTTTTCAGCATTTTTAGGAAAAAGAATTTATTTAGTCGCTTTAGTAATAATTGTTGCAGGATGCTCAGTAGCAAGATCCTCCCGATTTGCTATTTCCCCGGAAATACATCAGGCAAATAGCTTGAGGACCAACGCGTATACTAAAAACATTAGAGGAGACCACCTCGGTGCTATACAGATCGGGAATCAAATACTGACGTTACTTGATGAATCAAATTTTGGAAGAGATGAGATGAAGTATAAGGCTGCGATTCAGAGAGCTAACGCCTGGTATATCATTGGAACCGCCAAGTTATTTTTAAGTATTCAACAGAGCGGTCAACAGATTAACCTGACGACTATTCTCCCTCTTCTTGGCACTCCCAAGGGCGCTTCAAAAGAATTTGAGAAAGCCTTGTACGAGATAAGTGATGGAGAACAGATTCAGCATAAATATAGGGCACAAATTAATCCATTCTTGACTAAAGCACGTACATTTATGTTCCTGGGGAGATTTCAAAATGCCGAAGATACTTTTCTAGTTTCTATAGAATGGTCAAGCCAGGCTACCGACCCCTCACAGTTTCTTTATGCAGATTATTATTGGAGGGCATACTTAAGAGACCTGCATGGTTATGCCCTATATGTGAGAGACCCAGATAATAAAAAGATAATTTCTCTAATGTGGTCTTCAGCAATAGACGATATGAGAAGGGCACAGAAAAATACTACTAATTCAGAGTACCACAAAGTCCTGGGCAACTGGATTAACGCGACCAGTGACAGACTGAGATTAGTACGATAGAGTCTTCATTTAATCACAGTGATATAAAATTCTCCAGAAAAAGATTTTTGAGCGGTGCTCGAAGGTGCCTTAACTCAAGGGATGACTGTAGGCCACCAGCTCCAGAGTATGTTTCAACCTTTGAGCTTTGAGCCATTTTGGAATATTACTGTAATAGTTTAGTCCCTTTTTTAGGCTTTTGATATTTAGCCTATGGCTATAGATAGGATAGAGGGGATTTAAGAGGAGTCGTTATAAAGTGCGGCTTGGGCAGTAGGGGTATCTGAGGTAAAAAGGGTTTTAAAGAATGCCAGGGGATGTTTGCCTTGACGTTTGGCGGTTTGAAGGAGGCTTGGCAGTACACTGTGCGAATAGTATCCATCATCAGAACGTGTTTGGAAACATATTTCTCTAAAGATAACCATGGACGTCCCACAAGATTTAGTGGATTACTTACTTATTTATGGACGTCCCACAAGGATTACTGAACCTGTGAACGGTTACATAATTGTTAATATCGCGACTTATTTCCTGCATATTGGAAAAATAGAGAAAAAATTCAGGTTTTCTCGATTTCGATATCTTCAAAATTGTAGATTATCTATCTGTTATAAAACTTAAATTAAACTTGGATTCAAAATTTGAGCCTCTATTATCAAGCGTTTTTTCGCTACACTAAATAGTTATGTGTGCATGGAGAAGAAATGATGAAAAAATTTTTATTCGGAATATGCTTTATATTATCGCTAACAAGTAATGTTTGGGCTCAAGAGGTAAATACCGTCAAAGTTGATGTATTGGCCAAAACGAGTGCAAGTTGGGACGGGAGAGCTCTCCCGAACTACGCAAAAGGCAAGCCGGAGATAACGATTCTACGGATCAAAATTCCTCCAAAAGTGCAATTGCCGCTACATAAACATCCGGTGATAAATGCGGGTGTATTATTAAAAGGAGAGCTAACTGTAGTGACAAAAGACAAGGAGACATTGCGTCTAAAAGCCGGAGATTCAATCGTCGAAGTGGTTGATAAGTGGCACTATGGGAAAAATGAAGGCAATGAACCTGCAGAAATTATAGTGTTCTATGCCGGCGTGCAGGACACACCGATAACCATTAAGAAATAGAGTTTCACACATAACCTCGCTCTTTCAGCCGACAACTAACAGCTGCGGCTGAAGAACGTTGGGCATCACATAATGATAAAGGCTTGATTAGGCAAAAAAGGTTACGGAATGTCAAAAGAACGAAAAAATGAATCTCGTGAAAATCGTATAATAATGGAAATTGTTGTCGATGCTTATGGACCAGAGGAACAGGCATCAGGATAGTACTATTACCTTGATGATACGTTAAATTTTCCTTTTCTTACTAAATGTATTACCAAAAGAGCGATATCACCAATAAAAGTTGGGGATGAAGTTGAGGTAATCGGTATGGCTCCAGAAGAAGAATGCGAACATGAGATGTTCGTTATGATGCGGTGGGAAAGGAACGGATTAGCGGTCCCTCTTATGCAGCTTGAGGTAATCCACGGAGATGATAAAACTTTTGAAGCTGTAGAAGACTGGCATTATTTGGTCAGATGAGATTGATTTAAGTGAATCTGAGCTCTGAATAAACGGCTTGCCCACCGCACAAAATGATGGAGCAGATGCCTGAAACAGTGGCATTTTGGAATTCGCATGTTTTAATAATGGTGTCTCAATATCAGCAGTATTAAAAATGGTGAACAAATCGATTAAGAAGTAAACGTATTCAACAACGAGATCCCAATCAAGAATGCAACCTTGAACCCGTGAACGGCTGCCACATTTTTATGAATGTTGATAGGAGATGGGATGGAAGTCAACATTGCTGATTTAACCTGGGATCAGTTCATCTACCCCCGAGGAGGTAAAAGCGAGAAAACCATTTACGCGTATGTTGAAGCGCTTGCGATCGGGGCGCAATTTCCGCCCATCAAGATTCAAAGGGTCTTTAACTATGCAGATGGCAATGAAACCATCGACGCGACCATAATCATAGATGGCATCCACCGCTGGTTTGCATTTAAAGAACGTGGAATCAAAAAGATTGCGGTTGTTGAATGGAAGAAAGAGCCCCTTGATTACGAGAAACACCGGGTAGCCCTTCTCCTCGAATCGGCAGAATGCAACACCAGGTATGGAGACCGATTAAGCCCAAGGGATAAAAAGCAGGTCACTCGTGACATAGCGGCTTCAGACCCGGAATGCACTTGGACGGAAGAAGCCCTGGCACAGAAATTAGGGGTTATCCGCCAAACTGTCAATACCTGGATCTCTGATATCCGTGCCCGGCAGAAAGCAAGCCGAGACACAGTTATCCTACGGCTGAGCCGCCTTGGATGGCCTCAGGAAAAGATCTCAAAAACAGTGGGGTTGAGCCAAAATCGCGTATCAGAGATTATCGGAAATGCCAATTTTGGCAATATCGATATTTTGGTCTCCCAAGGCCACGACATGGATTACATTGCAAAACATTATTGCATGGATCTTGCGCTGGCCTGGGCGTTACGTTTGGAAGGAAAAACCGACCAGGAGAAATTCAAGGCGCTTGGCTGGGGACTTTGCACCTGGGATAAATGGTATTTTAATCAATGTGATCAACGTTTCGGGGACGATTGGCCCGGAAGGATACCGGCCCAGTTGGTGGCGCATACATTGTTTTATTTCACAAAACCGGAGGATCTTGTTTTGGATCCCATGGCCGGCGGCGGCGTTGTCTCTGATGTGTGCCTTCTTTTTGAGCGAAAATGCCGGTCTTTTGATCTTGTAACGAATGCTACCCGCCCCGAAATCCAATATCATCATTGGGATCCCCAAAATGGACATTGGCCTATAACAAAAAAGCCGCAATTGGTATTCTTTGATCCTCCCTATTTCGATAAAAAAGCCGGCGACTATTCTGACCAAAGCATATCCAACCTCGCAAGGCAGGAATATATGGAATTTTTTAAAGACTTTCTTACTTTAACACCGATTTTCGCGCTAGTTTTAACCGTCATATTGATATAAGATTTTAGGGTTAGCATTTATCTGAATTTGAGCTTAAGATTCACCGAATCAAGCCAAGAAATTGATTTTGGCAGCCTGTGCCAGGGCACAGCCCTCAGTATGGGGTTGTGTGCTCTGCGTGGATACGTGACGGTTAGTTCTCCGTTTTTGACAGCTATATTTGCCTTGCCTTTGACGAAATGGCGATAGATCTTTGGGGCATCACAATCTTGAAAACCACGCAGCTTGTGGGCCAACATATTGTACAGTGTATCAGCAATCATCGTCATGACAACATCAAAGTGAACTTTAACCAGGATCGGAGAAGAAAGGGCATTGAGATTGAAAAACTTGACTGCTTCAGAGATGACATTTTCCACACGCCATCGTCGGGAGTAGTTGCCAACTAATAGTTCTAATGGGGAATCGAAATCATTTGAGATGAGAAAAGCCGGTTTTTGGTGACCATTTCCCCGAACAACGACCTGGCGCAATTGTCCCTCATAATCTCTAAGGGTTATCAATGAATCATGCACATGTGGGTTGGGATACTTTCTTTTCTCATGAGGGATATGGATACGTTTCCATGATCGGACTTTATTTACATTATCCAGCAGATTTTTCCCGCGACGTCGCAGTGTGATAAACTTTATGCCCTGTGCATTCAACTGTGAAAGGTTTGTATAGGTTGTAAATTTAGAATCAAAGATAAAAGTGGGTTTTATACCCCGGCGGATGCTGCTCCAGAAGGATAAAAAAGATAATATCTGATCATCAGACTCATCACGCTGGATATCTGTAGCTGTATATAGGATAAGTTTTGAGTCGGCATTCTGGGCAAACAGGGTAAGGGCTCCTTTCATTTTTTTGTTGCGTGCCCCGGCCCAGTGCTTTTGTAACACAGACTCATCTCCAAAGTGAGGTATCGTGTGAAAGTCCAGATTGATAATGTTGCTGTCATATAAGCGAAGTTTATTGGCCTGTTTCACAAAGGCTTTTTGAAGACGCAAAAGGTGTACGGAATCCAGCCCGTAAGAATAGGTGGACATGGCCGTGCATTTAGGCAAGACATTGAGTCCGGCAAAATGACCCAGACCCGCATCAAAGCCATGGTCGTTCATATGCGCATACCGTTCGGTGCCGATGAGTTTAAGGGCAAGAAATGAAAGAAAGTAGCTTGTTGCCGGGATCATCTTTGTTCCGGGCAATCCAGCGGATTTTACAATATGGCTGATGTTCAACTTCTCTATGAAAGGAGCAAAAAGAAAAACACCGGCAGATTCACAGTCAAAAGGTTTTCTTTCAACCTTACTTATTGTGACGGCCTGCGATACGGCTGGAACCTTGGCACCTTTTACGGTAAGGCCAAGCTTGAGACGACTTCGCCGTGGAAGCTTCGGGAATCCTTCTTCGGCTAATATACGTTCAACCGTACGAACAGAGAGTTCCACGCCTTCCTCGGATAGTAATTGGGTGATCTCGCCGGCGGACAAACGATGTTCTCTAAAATTGCAGATCTTTAATCGGATCTTGGAATCAACCCGACGTCTGGCGACTTTGCCTTCAGCTACCGGTTCAGAGAAGTCAATCTTTTCATGAATGAATTGATGTCTGAGAAGATGAATATAACTTGAAGAGTAACCGAATCTCTCGGCGACAATTTTAGCCGGCAGACGCTCAATAAAGGAGGCCCGTAAGGCTTCATAGCGGCGCTGCCATTCATGCACAGGGTGTAGAAAGTATCTTTCATTTCGCATGAAAGTCTTATATATAATGACGTTTAATATGTCAAGACAAATAAAGTTAAAACAACATATGCTCCCGATGATACGCGCTCTGAAAAATTGTTGTCCATATAATAACATTCTGTTATTATGCATAATATAGCTTGTTTAACCTTAATGATAAAGCCAAGGGCTAATTTAAATAAAGTGTTTTAACAATAGTACTTCTAACATTAAACCGTCATACTATATAAGATTTGTCGCGACATCATATAAAATCAAATCTGTAACTCGTTGATTTTATAATATTTATATGCTTCTTTTACAGCTTAACGCTATTTATAGATCTTGATTTTTCAAAGCGCGAAAATCGGTGTTTAATGAAACATCACACCAAAAAAACCACCAGACTTGCCTTTTTAAATGCCGACTGGCGCGATTTTCAAAACAAGCCGGCACTTGACGAAACTTCTGAAGGTTCTATCCTGATTGACGACTACCTCAGCATTTTGAATAAAAGCGGCTGGAAGCGCACGCACATTATCCAGACCCCGCTTTCATCAGAACGTTTCGATGCCGGAATCGTATCCGCCATGCAAAAGAAAAAAATACTCGGCGTCACCAGCAGATACTTGATAATCGCAAAAAAACGATGATTTTTTAGAGCGGGATATCAGTCGAACCCTATCCATTAGTCTCATGGATGGCGCTTTGATCGTTTTTCCTTGATTTTTAAATAGTTGTGTATTAGACATTCCCAAGCTCTTCTGGAAAAATCACCCGGTTCGTGAGATTGGGGACGTATTAAACTATTAAATTTAATAGACACTTTTAGAT
>CAZHAH010000065.1:0-28168 GCA_964530095.1 uncultured Desulfobacteraceae bacterium
AGCGATATAGTTCTACTTTAATATGTTAGCTTATTTTTGAGGCTAACCTAAGGATTTAGTTTTGAGTGAAGCGCACATCCTGGTCACAACTAGGCGGCATACTTTAGCGATTCCTCCGATTAGCATGGAATTACCGGATGAACAGGAAGCTTTGGACATTTTTCTGGGGTACGCTAACCTTAATGGGTCAAACCTTTCTCCTGAGGAGCAAGAAGCCGCGGCTTTGATTTGTGAAAGAGTGAATTGCCTGCCGCTGGCCCTTGAAATAATGGGGCAAATTGCGAGGATGAAGCCTTTGGTGCTTTTGGCTGAATCTCTTCAAATAGCAATTGTCCATGTTGAAGCCCAGACTCACCTTAAAGAGCTCACCTCTATCTATGCAACTCTCAATTTGGCTGAACAAGAATACAAACATCCACAGGCGAAAGAAGGCTTAATCACGGCAGCTTATTTGAGTCCGGAACGGATCGATGCAGGCATTCTTGCTGAAATAATGGAAGTTGAGAAACCAGAAGCCGAAGAGATAATCATGTCTCTGGCGGCCTTGTCGATACTTGAAAAGAATAAAAATTTCTATGCTATTCATCGCCTGACACAAGAGGCGGCTCAGGCAATGGATGATGATCGAGACACAGGGCAGACAGTGGCTCAATACCTGGACAAACAGGTTAAAGCAGCCGTTGATATGGGCGTTTACCTGCAAGCCTACAACCTGATCCCACACATAGTTCATTTAGCTTCTTTGGCTAAAAAGGATCTGCCTGAATACAGGTTTCCGGATGAATCCCTTATTTATCGATTTGCCAGTTATCTGGGAGATTGCGGTTTTTATACCCAGGCTGAATTTCTTTTTGGCTCATGTCTCCATAGAATTAAGCAAGCAAAAGGAATAAACCATCCGGAATATGCAACGGGTTTGAACAATCTGGCCCTTGTGATTAGGGATCAGGGCCGTAATGAAGAGGCGGAAGAGATTTTTCGACAGGCCCTGGAGATATGTAATCGACTACTTGGACCGGAGCATCCTACAGCAAAGACCGTCAAAATTAACCTGGAGCATTTGAAACTTGAAAAAAAAGTTCCATAGTTAGTAGTGCCCGGCCCGGCAGCTAACGCAAACGTTATTACCGTTATTTTCTGCAAATAATCGTGATTAGCCTCGATATTTGATCCTTCATGATTTGTTCTCTCAAATCAAACAGGTTATTTGCGCTCTTTTCATTATCAGCCCATTTCGACATTTTCCCCAAACCTAATGAACATTTACATTTTTAAATAAGGAGTTTTCTCTAAAATGAAAACTTTTATAAAAAAACAAAAAAGTTTCTAATATGGAGGAAGGTTTGTTAGAAAATCTTTTTCCCCCGATCCAGATTGCGGTACTGAATGGCTTCGGCGATATGATCGGCTTGAATTTGAGAGTTGGCCTCCAAATCGGCGATCGTGCGTGCGATTTTCAGGATCCGGTTGTAGGCCCGGGCTGATAGCCCGAGCGTATTAATTGCCGTTTCGAGCAGGGTCGAGGAGTGATCGTCGATCTGACAATATTTTTTTACATGACGGGTGTTCATTTGAGCATTGCAATAAATCTTTGTGCGTTTTAAGCGGTCCGATTGAAGCTTGCGTGAAGCGATGACGCGTTGGCGTATGTGTGCGGAAGCTTCGGCCTTTGAGTCACCCATTAGGTCTTTATATGGCACCGCCGGGACTTCAACATGGATATCGATTCTGTCCAGCAACGGGCCTGATATTTTCGATTTGTATCTCTGAATCTGGTGAAATGTACACCGACAGGCATGTTTTGGATCTGATAAATAGCCACAGGGACAGGGGTTCATAGCCGCCACCAGCATAAAGCTCGATGGGTAGGTAATGGTTGTCGATGCGCGTGCAATGGTGACTTTCAAATCTTCAATGGGTTGCCGCAAAACTTCAAGTACATGTTTTTTAAATTCTGGAAGCTCATCTAAAAAAAGAACTCCGTTCTGCGCCAAACTTACTTCTCCGGGTCTTGGAACATGGCCCCCGCCAATCAGGCCGGCATCTGATATAGTATGGTGCGGTGCACGGAAAGGGCGTCTTGTCATCAGGGCCTGCTGGTTTGAAAGCATGCCGACAACGCTGTAGATTTTTGTTGTTTCGATCGCCTCTTCGAACGTCAGCGGGGGTAAAATGGTGGCCAGCCTTTTAGCCAACATGGTTTTCCCCGAACCCGGTGGGCCGATCATTACCAAGTTGTGCCCCCCCGCGGCGGCAATTTCAAGGGCACGTTTGCCATGTTCTTGACCCTTGACATCGGAAAAATCGAAATCAAAGCGTTGGTCTTGCTCGAAAATGGCAGTGATATCGGTCGTTTCGGGGGGTATGTGGTCAACACCTCTGAAAAAATCGATCAATTGGGATAACGTTTGGACCGGATGGACAGCGATGCCTTTGACGACCGATGCTTCGCGCCCATTGCCGTGAGGGACAACAATTCCAGCATAACCGGCGTTTTTGGCCGCAATGGCCATGGGGAGAGAGCCCTTTACCGGCTTGATACGTCCATCCAAGGAGAGTTCTCCCATAACCAAATAATCCTTAAGCACTGATCGGGGAACCACACCCGTGGCGGCCAAAATACCCAAGGCCATGGGCAGATCGAATCCGGTACCTTCCTTTTTGATATCAGCCGGCGCCAGGTTTACGGTTATGCGATCATCTGGAAAAAGGAACCCGGAATTGTTAATGGCGGCTTTGACCCGTTCTTTACTTTCTTTAACCGCTGTCTCGGGGAGACCAACGGTGGTAAAAGAAGGGAGGCCCTGGGCGATGTCGACTTCAACTTCCACGAGATACGCGTCAATGCCAATAACCGCGCTGCTAAGCACTTTTGATAACACGAGCACTCCTTTATTGATGGACACGAATTAGAATGATCCATAACAAATCAATATGCTTAGAACAACAATTTAAAAAATGAAGGCGTCCTCTAGTGCCCATCCACGAATAAATAATGGCACTCTAAAGAGTCCAATTCATAAATGTGGATTTTTTGTGTTGTACAAGGCCGCACAAGGGTTTGCGGTGAGGCGTACTCAGTGTACGTCGCAACCGGAAATCCGCTGAGAACGCTGTACAACGCAAAAAAGACCATTTATGGATGGGCACTATCTATTTCTTGTTGTCAAAGGGATAAAGAATAGGATAAAGGAGTTCAAAATTCTATTCATAATGCTGAAGCGTACCGGGAATTGGTCCCACCCGTTTCGTTTGGCAACTATATATTACATACCCAATGCATATCAATCAAAGAACCTTGGCAAAACCGGTTTCATGTACCGGTGTCGGCATGCACTCAGGGAAAACGGTTTGCGTCACGATAAAGCCGGCACCTGTTAATCATGGGGTTAAGTTTGTCAGAACAGACCTTCCCAATAATCCAATAATTTCAGCTCATTTCCATAGCGTCGTCGATACGAGCCTGGCAACCGTTATCGGTTCGGATGGAATTATCGTCTCCACCATAGAACACCTAATGGCGGCGCTTGCCGGGCTCTCAATTGATAATGCCCTGGTGGAGATGGACGACTATGAAGTTCCGATAATGGATGGATCCGCAGGACCGTTTACAGCATTGATAAATTCAGGGGGCATTGCGGAACAGAACCGCCCTCGATGTTTTTTTGTGATTAGCGAGCCCATCGAGCTAAAAGAAAGCGATCGCAAGGTGGGGATTTATCCGGCGCACAGCATGAGAATTACCTATACAATTGAATTTGATCATCCCTTGGTAAAGGAGCAATCCTATTCCCTTGAGATGTCAGACACGCTTTTTGAGCGTGAGATAAGCAGAGCGCGAACCTTTGGTTTTATGCATGATGTGGAATATTTAAAACGCTATGGATTTGCCCAGGGCGGCTCCTTGGACAATGCAATTGTCATAGATAAGGATCAGATATTAAACAACGAGGGTTTACGTTACCAAAATGAATTTGTGCGCCATAAAATTCTTGATTGTATCGGTGACTTCTCGCTCCTCGGCATGCCGGTGCTCGGACATGTCGTGGCGTATAAGTCCGGACACGGTTTCAATCACGCATTTCTAGAAAAATTTTTTAAGGAAAAGGGCTCGTGGGAAACCCGCACAATTAGTGAGACCAAAGACCTCAGCAATCTGGTCCCCCTTCAATCAAAATCGCTTGCCATTTAGCAAAGTATCCGTTATTAACAAAAATCAAGATTTGTTAAAGATTCCTTAGTGTTTCATCGTCACTGACACTCTTTTTGACATTCATCCCGGTTTTTCGAGAGCACTGATTCGTGATGGCTGGCTGTATGTTTCGGATTTTGATCATCATCTGTTGCCTGTTTTGGGGGATCGGCAACAGTTTTGTCTTGGCCCAGGAAGCAACGCTTACCAATATCATTGTAACCAACAACCGGGACGATTTTTTAATTTATCTGAAGGTTGAGGGTGCATTTCAGGACAAAATGAAAATGGCCATTTTAAGCGGTGTTCCCACAACGTTTTCATTTTTTATTACCCTTTATCAAAATCGTAAGATGTGGCCGGACAAAAAAATTGCCGATGTCAAAATAATCCATACCATTAAACACGATAACCTGAAAAACGAATTTTTTGTGAGGCGCTCATGGAAAAATGGTAAGCCGGAAATGGCCCAGACATTTGATGCGGCCCAAAAGCTGATGACCGAAATCGACAGTTTGAAAATTATTCCATTGAACAAGCTAGAAAAAGGTAAACAGTACCAGCTCCGAGCCAAAGCGGAGCTTAATAAATTGACCCTTCCTTTTTACCTCCATTACGTTCTGTTTTTTGTCTCGCTTTGGGATTTTGAAACCGATTGGTACACAATAGATTTCATCTACTAAGTGAAACAGAAGAAATTGAATTCGACAACTTACATTTCAGAAGAAGATCGCCAGCGGCGCAAACGCGAACTCATCATCATCTTGATCATTATTGTGGTGGTCGCCCTTTTGACCTATGCCGAAAGCAGGGTCATCCATCTCGGATCCGACTTCCCCGTATCCAATGCAATATTGATGTTTATTTTGATTAATATCAATTTGCTTTTACTTATCTTGTTGATATTTCTCGTTTTTCGAAATCTGGTTAAACTCCTCTACGATCGCAAGCGCAGGGTAATGGGGGCTAAGCTTCGCACCAAGCTGGTCGTGGCGTTTATATCTCTGACGCTGCTACCAACGATTGTGCTGTTCTTTTTTTCACTCAAGTTTATTACCACCAGTATCGAGTTCTGGTTTAATGCCCCCATCGAAACGGCACTTGAAAATTCCCTCAAGGTCGGAAGGCGTGTCTATCATCACATCGAACTCACCAACCAGTTTTTTCTGGAGCGGGCCTCTTTACAGATAAAAAAGAAAAAACTTTTGGAGTCCAAAAACAAGAAGGCCCTGGTGCGTTATATTCAGATCGTGCAACGGGCATTTAACATGCAGGCCGTCGAGGTGTATAGCCTTAATTCGAAGCGATTGAGTTTTGCCATCTCGCCCGAACTGGAAAAAAGGCCGTTCAGCGTTATTTCGGCCGACACACTTCACCAGGAAATCACACCCGCTAATGTCCGATCCATTTCAGAGCGAATTCCTGGAGGCGAACTGTTCCGAACCATCGGGACCGTCCCCTTTGGGGTTAAGCAACAGGACGCAAAGGCCTTCATTGTTCTAACGACCCTTATTACCCAGGATCTTTCCGAAAACATGCGCTCCATTTCAAGGGGGGTTGAGCAGTATCAGCAGATAAAACTCTTAAGAGATCCGATCCAGGTCTCTTATTACATCACACTTTCGATCGTCGCGCTGCTGGTCGTGTTTTGTGCGGTCTGGTTCGGGTTTTATTTGGCCAAAACCATCAGTATTCCCATCATGGAGTTAGCCGAGGGAACCCTCAAGGTTGCGGAAGGCGATTTGAATGTTTCCATCCCACACGTTGCCGACGATGAAATGGGAAGTCTGGTTGAATCCTTCAATAAAATGACCAAGGATCTTAAAACCGGCCGGGAACAGTTGGAACTTTCCACCCAGATGCTGCAGGAAAGGAATGTCGAAATCGACAACCGGCGCCGGTATATGGAAATCGTCCTCCGCAACGTGTCTGCCGGTGTTTTAACACTTGACGCTGACGGTAACATTGCCTCGGTGAACAAATCGGCCGAAAAGATGCTTAAATTGAAGTCGGATGAGATATACAAAAAAAATTATCAGGATCTGATAAAAGGTCAGCATCTAAAACTTGCCGATGAAATAAAGGAGAACCTCACCACGGCACGGGACAATGCCTTGGAGGTTCCATTGCGGTTGATAATTGAAGGCCGGCCGCGGAGTTTTTTGATTCATGTCACGGCGCTTAAGGATGACGAGGGGAATCACATGGGCACGGTGATGGTGTTTGATGATTTCACGGAACTTGAAAAAGCGCAACGCATGGTCGCTTGGCGCGAGGTGGCGCGACGAATTGCGCATGAGGTAAAAAACCCTCTCACGCCGATAACGCTTTCGGCGCAACGGCTCAAACGGAAATATTCTGAAAAGATCGATGAATCGGTTTTTGAAGAATGTACGCGTACAATCATCGACCATGTGGACATTATCCGCAACCTGGTAAACGAATTTTCATCCTTTGCACGATTCCCAACGGCCAACCCCGCACCCTGCCTGCTGCCGCCTATTATCGAAGAAACGCTTGCGTTTTATCAAGACGGGCACCGAAACATCACCTTTGAAACCCGGATTTCAGAATCGATTCCACGATTAAGTCTTGATCGGCAACAGATCAAGCAGGCCTTAAACAACCTCGTGGATAATGCCATTGCGGCCATAACGGATAAAGGTGCAATTGCTATCACGCTAACCCATGATCCGATTTTGGGCATGGTTCGATTAGTTGTGGCCGATGATGGAGAAGGAATTTCGGATGAAGATAAAACCCGTCTTTTTGAACCGAATTTTTCGACAAAAAAAGCCGGTATGGGATTGGGTCTTACCATCGTAAGTACAATCGTAACAGACCATGATGGAATGATAAGTGTTCAGGATAATCAACCCCGCGGGGCCAGATTTGTGATTGAACTGCCGGTCAAATAACGAGTTGGACTTAAATTGAGAAAATTCCGTACAGGGAGGCGCCATTTATGTTTCCGAGTGTTTTAATAGTTGATGATGAGCCATCGATACTTCAATCTTTAGGTGGCCTTCTTTCAGATGAGGGATTCGAGGTTACAACCGCAGCCAATGGATATGAAGCACTGAAAAATATCGAAACCGATTCTCCCGATCTGGTCTTGCTTGATATTTGGATGCCCGGAATGGACGGAATTGAAACGTTAACGGAGATAAAGCGGGACAACCCGTTTATTCAGGTCATTATCATTACCGGGCACGGAACCATTGATACGGCCGTAAAAGCGACCAAGATAGGGGCCTTTGATTTTATCGAAAAACCGCTTTCAATCGATAAGGTCATTGTCGCGATTAACAACGCATTAAATTTCAGAAAGTTAGAGGAAGAAAACAAATACCTCCGCAAAAAAACCATTGAAAAAAATTCCATTGACGGGAACAGCCCGGCGACCACTGAACTAAAAAGGCAGATAGCGATTGCGGCACCCTCCGATTCCTGGATTCTGATAATGGGTGAAAACGGCACCGGGAAAGAACTTGTCGCCAGGGCGATACACCATCTTAGCCCGCGGGCCGATCATCCGATGGTTGATGTCAGTTGTGCTACGATTCCTGACGAGTTGATCGAAAGCGAACTCTTGGGGCATGAGAAAGGGGCTTTTCCCGGAGCGGTTTCCAAACGAATTGGAAAATTTGAAATGGCTGAAAAAGGAACTCTTTTTTTCGATGAAATCGGTGATATGAGCCTAAAAACCCAGGCCCAGCTTTTACGGATCCTGGAGGAAAAGGAGTTCCAGAGAATCGGTGGGAGCCGAAGCATAAAGGTGAGTTGCCGCGTTATCGCATCGAGCAACAAAGATCTGAAAAAGGAGATCGAAAAAGGGAGTTTCCGCGAAGATCTCTATTATCGCCTCAATGTCATACCGATACGAGTCCCTTCCTTAAGAGAACGCATCGATGATATTCCCCTGTTAACCGAAATGTTTATCAAAGAAAGCGCCAAAGCCAATCGGAGCATTAAAAAGCAGATCAGTCCCGACGCAATTGAATTGCTACGCAGCTATGCGTGGCCGGGGAATGTTAGGGAATTGAAAAACTTGGTTGAGCGTCTCGCCATCATGATAAAAAAGGATATCATTGAAACATCCGATCTGCCCGCGCCTTATAACACCGAGAATGGAGAGTGCGCCGAACCGACGCAGCTTAATGAATTGTTTAGATTGGATAACCTAAAGCAAGCCACCCAATCGTTTGAGCAAATGTTTATTGACCAAAAGCTTGTGCAGCATAAGCATGATATTTCGAAAACAGCCGAAGCACTCGGCGTGACACCGGATCTTTTAGAAGCAAGGCTTAAGGCAGCGACGGCATAATGGGGATAAGAGTCATCGGCGGGGACCTTAAGGGAAGAAGGCTTCACACCCTCCGAGGTCGGGCGATAAGGCCTACCGCTGATCGAATAAAAGAATCGATTTTCAACATCCTCGCGGTGCGTGTGAGGGAAGCGCGCGTTTTGGACCTTTTTGCCGGAACAGGCGCTTTGGGTATTGAAGCATTGAGCCGAGGGGCGGCTTCGGCGGTTTTTATTGATAGTGATCAAGAAGCCACCCAAATCATAAAAACCAATCTCAAATTGGGCAACCTGAAGAATCGGGCGAAGTGTATTAAATGGGATGCAACAAAAAATTTGGATTGCCTGGCAACAATTTCACCTGCCTTTGATCTGATTCTGATGGATCCACCTTATAACCGAAACCATGTCAACCCGGCCTTAACGGTACTTCACCGCAGCGGTTCAATCCAAAACGGTGCTTTGGTTATGGTTGAACATGCCATGCGTGAGCCGATTCTTGAAGATAAGATTCCGTTCGTCCTCACCGATCAGAGACGATACCGGAAAAGCCTTGTCTCCTTCCTTACGTGTATGATATAAAATATACAAGATAAAGGGTGAACATGAGGAGTTTCCTCAATATATCGTCGTTGTTGAAAACGGGTGCCATACGCTTTTGTCCAGAGGGTCACCATAACTAAAAAGGGGGGCGGCAAACTGATGCAGCGAGTTGCAATTTATCCCGGATCATTTGATCCGGTCACCAATGGTCATCTTGATATTGTCGAAAGAGGGTTAACGCTTTTCGATAAAATAATCATCGCTATTTTACACAATCCTTCAAAGGATTTTCTTTTTCCGGTCGAAAAACGGATTGAATTGCTACAAAAAAGCCTGGAACGATTCTCAAATATAGAAATCGACACCTTTGACGGCCTTACCGTGGAGTATGCGGCCATGCGTAATGCCCAGGCAATTTTGCGAGGGATGCGGGCGGTATCTGATTTTGAATATGAATTTCAGCTGGCTCTTATGAATCGTAAGCTCAATCGCGAAATACAAACCGTGTTCCTTATGACCGGATTGCGCTGGATTTTTACAAGTTCATCCATCATTAAAGAAGCGGCACGATTCGGGGGTGATGTTCACGATATGGTCCCTCCCGAGGTGGATGATGAATTAAAGAAAATCCATAATTTAGGTGACCGCCGGGGAACTTGATATGGATTTGTGGCAACTTAATATCTTTTGTAAAGTTGTCGAGCGAAAGAGCTTTTCAGAAGCGGGACAGGTTGTGCATTTGTCGCAGCCGACGGTAAGCGCTCATATAAAAGAACTGGAAGAATACTTCGACTGCCGTTTAATTGACAGACTTCCCAAGGGGGCGATACCGACAAAGGCAGGCGAGCTCCTATATGGGTACGGCAAAAGGCTTTTGGCCTTAAAAGATGATGCCGAAACCGCTTTGTTCGAATTCAATGGCAAAATTAAAGGGAGACTTGCTATTGGCGGCAGCACAATTCCAAGCGGATATATCCTCCCTAAAATCATCGGAGAGTTTAAAGCGGCCTATCCGCAAATTACGATTGCGCTGGTGGCCGGCGATACTGGAAAAACGATTAAAGATATCCTTGAGGGGACCATAGAGCTCGGGATTGTGGGCGCTAAAACGCATAATAAAAGGATTTATCAAGAACATTTCATACAAGATGAGATGCGCTTGGTGATTCCTGCTGGTCACAAGTGGAAAGATGCCAAAACGATTGACATAGACCAGCTTATGCGCGAACCTTTTATCGTAAGGGAAGCGGGTTCCGGGACGCTTAAGTCGCTTAAGCTTAGTCTTGCCGAAAAGAGTTTTGATATTGATAGTTTAAATATCATGGCTGAGATGGGTAGCACGGCAGCGCTTATTCAGGCGGTGAAAAATCATGTAGGGGTTTCCATTTTTTCAACCATTGCCATCGATGATTATTTGCAAGCCGGGATTTTAAAAGCGCTTCCCGTGAACGGGCTCAATTTGAGACGAAATTTTTATTTAATAACGCATAAAGATAAAAGCCTGTCGCCTTTGGCATCCGCATTTATCAGTTTCACGAAAGCGTCGATCAAAAGAAAAACGCGTGATGAAAACTAAACGAGCACCGATTAGAGGAAACGATAATGGCCGTTTCAATTTCATCCAATGCAAAAATCGTAATGCGGAAACGGTATCTGAAAAAAGATCGTAAGGGCAAGATAATCGAGACCATACCCGCGCTCTTTACACGCGTTGCCAAAGCGATTGCCGCAGCGGATACCATTTCCGATCCCGCCGCCGACATCGCCAGAACAGAGAAACAATTTGTTAGTCTTTTGAAGAATTTGTGGTTTCTTCCCAATTCGCCCACACTCATGAATGCCGGCCGGCGACTGGGACAACTGGCCGCTTGTTTTGTGCTTCCGGTTGAGGACTCGATGGAAGGCATTTTTGACACGCTGAAGCACACGGCCATGATCCATAAAAGTGGGGGCGGCACCGGATTTTCATTTTCCCGCATACGTCCTGAAAACGATGTGGTTTTGTCCACGGCGGGTGTTTCGAGTGGCCCCCTTTCATTTATGTCGGTGTTTGATGTGGCCACTGAGACGGTAAAACAAGGCGGGACGCGCAGAGGGGCAAACATGGGTGTCCTCAGCGTAGACCATCCGGACATTGAGAACTTTATCAGATCCAAAAACGACCTCAACCGGTTTAATAACTTCAATATATCAGTGGCATTAACTCAAAATTTCTTGCATGCGCTATCAACGAATAGCAATTATGATCTCCTTAATCCCCGCACCCAAAAACCATCCGGAAATCTATCCGCCCGCCAAATCTTTGATCTCATCGTTAACGCTGCCTGGCAGACCGGAGAACCGGGAATTATTTTCATTGATAAAATCAATGCCGATAATCCCACCCCCCATTTGGGAAATATCGAAGCAACCAATCCATGCGGTGAACAGCCGCTCCTGCCATACGAATCGTGCACCCTCGGTTCGGTTAACCTGTCGCAGATGGTGACAAAAGGGGTCTTGAATCAAAGCCGGCTTAAACGTGTTGTCAGAGATGCAGTCCATTTCTTGGACAATGTGATCGATATCAACAATTATCCCCTCAAACGCATCGAAAATATGAGCAAGGGAACGCGCAAGATCGGCCTCGGCGTTATGGGATTTGCGGATATGCTGATAAAAATGGGCCTCCCTTATGATTCGGACGAAGCGGTTTTGCAAGCCGAAAAGGTCATGTCGCTGATTGCCTCTGAATCCAAGAAAGCGTCCATCGCCCTCGCTCAAAAACGGGGCAATTTTCCATATTATGAGGGGAGTGGATACGATCAGAAGTCAACCCCTTTTATGCGCAATGCCACAACGACAACGATTGCCCCCACAGGCACCATCAGCATTATTGCTGGTGCTTCAAGCGGCATCGAGCCCCTGTTTGCCGTCGCACATATGCGCAATGTGCTTGATGGCAAATCCCTTTCAGAGATGCATCCGCTGTTTGTTCAGGTGGCCAAAGAAGAAAAATTTTTCAACAAAAACCTGGCCGATGAAATCATTGCCTCAGGATCGATTCAACAGATTGGTACGATTCCAGATCATGTTAAGATGCTTTTTCGAACATCCCACGACATCTCACCTGAGTGGCACGTGAAAATACAAGCTGCCTTTCAGAAACACACCGACAACGCCGTATCAAAAACGGTGAATTTTCCGGCCACGGCAACCCGCGAGCATGTGGAGAATGTCTATCTGCTCGCCCATCAGAATGGTTGTAAGGGCGTTACCATTTACAGAGATGGAAGCCGCGATCATCAAGTGCTCAAGATCGGAGGTGAACAGTTCGCATCGGTAAAGATTGCACCGAGATCGAGACCCGAGCGGACCCATGGCTTTACGGAACGAATGAAAACCGGGTGCGGAAAACTGTATGTTACCATCAATTCAGATGAACAAGGCATGTGTGAGGTATTCGCTCAAATGGGAAAAACCGGCGGATGCGCATCCTCCCAGATAGAGGCCGCCGGGCGTTTGATTTCGTTGGCTTTGCGATCGGGCGTTAAAGTGGAAGCCATTGCCAAACAGCTGATCGGGATAAGGTGCCCCTCGCCTTCCTGGCAGAACAGCAAAATGGTTCTTTCCTGCCCCGACGCGATTGCGCACGTGTTAAGCCGTTTAACCGGCATGGATTTCAAGGAAAGCGGTGCCGTGATGGGGGTGTGCCCCGACTGCAGCGGCGTCATGACGCATGAAGAAGGGTGTCTGGTCTGTCATTCGTGCGGCTTTTCAAAATGCAGCTAAGAGTTCGCGAAGAAATTAATTTGTGTTTTTGGACAAGCCTCATCATCGCACGGTGAGGCTATGGGGTTAATTGTTTTGTTGTTATAATCATGCTATAAAAAAACAAGGAGGTGATAAGATCCGCTGCTCGACTGCGGCCGTTTTAGAAAAACGCACCAATCTTGCCCCAAACCACAGACCCATTATTCTAAGAGATCCCCATGAAGATATGTCCAAGCTGTGACCAACCGGTCACCGAAGAAATCACCACCTGCCCTTCGTGTGGAATTGAAATCGGCGAAGGCCGAAAATACATCGATGACTACCGAATCGTCGAAGTTTTACACGAGGGTTATGCGAGCATTTTGTGTAAAGCCATCCGGGAACAAACCAAAGAGACGGTAATGCTTCGTCTTTTTACACCCAATTCGGGTGTACAAGGGGATGTTGCCGCACGCCTCATGCGCGAGTTAATCGATTTGAAGAAATTGCCGGAAGAGGGCTTTGTCCAGCATTATTCGATTCGGTGCTCCCAGGACAAGACCTGGTACCGGGTTAGTGAGTGGATCGACTCCGAGAGTTGGGGATCTTTACTGGCGTCGGGAGGTTTAAATAACCAGCAAACCGTTATCGATCTGTTTTATCAGATGGCTTCCATTCTGAGTATCCTCCATCAGAAAGGTTACATGATCCCCCATCTCATTTTGAACGATATCATTGTCTTCAAAGACCCCAAACAGAGGTTAAAAATAAAGATAGACTACAAACTCTCGCGGTTCTTTGATCCCAAATTAGATCGTCCCGGCCCGATGTTAAACAAATTGTTGACATGTCATTCCGATATTATCAATCAGCGACCATTCGATTATAGAACCGATATCTGGTCGCTGGGAAAGATTTTTGTAGAACTCCTAACGGCGGATTTGGAATGTACTGATTTTCACGCCAAAGTCGATAATCTGGAACTCCCCCGTGAACTAAAGACCTTGATAAAAGTCATGCTGGCCGAAGATCCTGATTTGCGTCCGCGCTCTATGACCGATGTGGCCGAGTCATTGTCGCGCATAAGGGCCGAAGCGCAACTGGTCGAGGCAAGACCCCAAATTCAAGCTTCGGCAGCCCCCTCCGGGATCATCAAAGGGCTCCAGTTTTTAAAGGTTATGCTGGCTGAGGATCCTGAATTGCGTCCGCACTCCATGGTCGATGTGGCCGAGTCATTGTCGCGCATAAAGGCCGAAGCGCAACTGGTCGAGGCAAGACCCCGAGCTCATGTGGCGGAAGCTCCCTCCTGGATCATCAAAGGACTCCAAAAAAGAGTACGGATTTTAGGCATGGTGGTGATTGTTTTATGCGCGGCCATTGGGTTGAGTTGGTTCCACTTGTCAAAAGAAAAAGAAGACGCTGGGACAATGCTGGAAGAAATGGCAAATCAGTACGCCCGCTCCGTGGCTTTCGTCCTGGCGGAATACTGGCTGAAAGTGGACAACGAGAGAATGTACCAGAATGTAACCGAAGGGACCGCGTTTCTGGTTGACGAAAATGGGTATATGTTGACCAACCGACACGTGGCCTGTCCCTGGCTTGAAGACAGAAGGCTTTTTGCGGCCATACAACATTACCGCAATTTAAATAAGACCCCTCAATTCGAATATCGAATTTTCTTGTGGTTTGAGGGCGAAAGGGCCTTTCATCGAGTTGCCAATCTGATCCCCGGAGCTGACCTTAACGATATTTATTTTATCAAGACCGCTTTCGGCACGGAATCAACCCCGCGATTGACGATTGCCGGTGTCGCCAAACCTCCCGTTCGCACCCTGCAAATGGTGATGTCTCCGCTAAAAAACGACTTTGCCGTCCTGAAAATCGATTCTGTTCCTGAAGGATTGAAACCCCTCCCCCTGGATATGCAAATGGATCCTCAGAAGATTCCAAAGCTATCACGTGTACTAGCCTTGGGTTTTCCGCTCGGTCGCAGAACCCAGGATACGAGCGTTAATGTGAGTGTGACCAGTGGCCACGTGCGCCGTTCATTTAAAAATCTACTACAGGTCGATGCTGCACTGCATGGGGGAAATAGCGGGGGCCCCATTATCGACAAGCGCGGCAAAGTGATTGGGATTGTGACCGGTGTAACACTTGGTATGGCCAGAGGCATGGTTCCGATGGCCACACCGCTGTCGGACATGGGGCTGATTTTACCGATAAACAACGCCGTTGAATTCCTCGAAGAACTAAAAACGGGGCGGGTGAAATGGAATGGAGTGCTCGATCTTTCACTGGATGAAACGCTGAAAAAAATCCATGTTTCGGCAGGTCAAGGGCGGTGGGCCGAAGCGATGCGTCTGGCCGACAAGGCGCTAGCGAATAACCTGCAGCCTAAAATGGTCATGGCGGCCGGGGTAATGCATTTTTGTGCCAATGACATGGAAGGGGCAAAGCACCGTTTTTTGCAATCGGTGTCGATGGATGCTGAAAACAGCCAGGCGAAACTTTTGCTGTTTATCATTGACTGGCTCAGAGAGGAAAAAAAGGCCAATACTCTGGAGAGCGATTTGCTCTCTGCGGACTGGCGATCCAACGCTGAGTTTGAGGGGTATTTGGTGCATATTCTGGAAGGATTGGTGGATGAAAGTTCGGCTTTAAAAGGCTGGTACGATTTGGCGGAAAAAAGCTGGCTCTATTATATTTTGGGTCTTAAGCGATACAAGAACCAGGCCTGGATCGAAGCCGAAGCGCTTTTAAAGGAAGCGGTCCTGGCGGCAAGTGCGGATACGTGGGAATTCTTTTTGGCGCGCGCCCAAATCGAGCAGTTACATAAGAAGCGGCGGAAGGCCCTACAGGGGAAAAGTCAATTTAAAAAACTTAAAACCGACAGGGAGGCATTTGATCAGGAAGTCGAAGATGTTCAGGCGCTCAAGGCGAAGCGTCTGGACCAACTCACCCCACTGTTGATGGAACTGAGCCAGGCATCCACGGGAGTGAGCCAAAAAGTTGATTTGCTGGGGAAACTTTTGGTGTTAGAACCCGACAATCACAGAATATGGGTCGCCTTGGCTTTTTACAATGCGGCCCTTGAGAAGTGGTCTCCAGCACAGGAAGCGTTGCAATCGTTTCTTAAACTGGAAGGCCGCCAAAATGCCGACCGTATGAGTTTAGGACTCCTTGAAGCCGGCATTCTTCACTATCAGGGTCAAACCCAAAAGGCCCAATCAATTCTAGAGACGTATGCGCAACAAATACCGGATGCGTGGTTCCATACGATATGTGAAAATCTTCTCGGTAAAGTATCCGAAGCATCCTTAGAAACCGAGGCCGGCGAAAGCCCTGAGAAACTCATTACCGCTTATACGGCATTGGGATTCTGGTTGGAGGGGTCGGGTGAGAAAAAGAAAGCCATGGGGTATTATAAAGAAGCGCTGGAGTCATTTCTGGATACCTGGCTGGAATACGATTTCGTCAAGGAACGCCTCAGCCGACAAAAAAAAACCGTGCAGTAGCTTATCCATTTTAAAACCCTTTGCAGTCATGGGAGGTACAACATGTCCGAAGAACAAGTGGGGGTCGTGGCTAAGTTTTTTGTCAAGCCGAGCGTCGCAGCCGTAGAAATCACTCAAGCATCCATTAAAAAGGGGGATCGGTTGCGCTTTAAAGGTCATACGACCGACTTCGAAGATGTGGTAATGAGTATGGAGATTGATAATCAGGCGGTGGAAGAAGCCCAAGCGGGTGATTTCGTTGGACTGAAAGTCAAGGAGCGGGTGCGTGAAAACGATAAGGTTTATAAAGTGATGGCGTCGTAAAAAGTCCCATCTACTGCGTTGTTGTATTTTTTCAGATACTCGGCATACTATATGTATGGCCTCGTTCCTGAAAAAGTACTACGCCTTGTATATGAACCTTTTTACTTAGCCATCTATCGTTGAATTCATGACTTACAAATAACTCATTTTCAGCTGTGTTGTATAATCAATTAATTTTACAAGTTATTTTCGCCCATAGGGGCGCGAAGCGCCTTTATTCGTTTTTTACGAGACCATCATAAAGTGGGAGAATAATTCCTGGATTTGGGCATTAAATCAGGTATTTGATGACGATAAAGCCGGCGATAAGAAGAACGGTGAAGGCCACGGCAAGGAAGTTGAAATATTTATCAATCAAGGCTTGGATGCGCGGTCCAAAAATATAAATCAGACCCCCTACCAAGAAGAAGCGTGCGGACCGGGAAACCGCCGAAGCTAAAATAAAAACCGAAAAATTTATAGAAAAGGCTCCGGCGGAAATAGTAAAAACTTTATAGGGAATCGGAGTGAACCCGGCTATGCCGATGGCCCAGGCATCGTATTTATGGTACAGAAACTCAATATAGGCTATTTTTTCCTGAAGTCCATAAAAAGTGATAATCTTGGATCCGACGGCCTCCATAAATTGCCATCCAATCACATAGCCGAGGCATCCACCCAATATGGATCCAAGCGTGCAGACCACTGCATACTTTAACGATTTTTTAGGTACGGCAACAGCGAGGGCAATCAGCAAAACATCTGGCGGAACCGGAAAAAACGAGGATTCGCAGAATGCCAACACAAAAAGAGCCCATGTTCCATAAGGAGTGTCAGCCCAGTGCAGGACCCAGTCGTAAAGACGCCGCAGCATTTATTCAATACCCCATCCATTTTCACCCACAAGCTTTACAAATCGGCAGCCGCCGAGGTTTGTTTTGTGGATGCCGTTTTTGTCACGATGGAGCCGAATGAGGTCTTGAGAATACTGATCTCCGACAGGCAGCACCATCCGTCCGTGCGGGGCAAGCTGGCTTAGCAATGTCTCCGGTATTTTGGGGGCTCCGGCGGTTACGATGATCGCATCAAAAGGACTCTCCTTGGGCCACCCGTTTGTTCCGTCAGAATAACGCGTGACGATATTGTGATAATGAAGCTGATCGAAGAGCCGGCGCGTCTTTGAATAAAGTGAGTGAATTCTTTCAACGGTATAAACGCGATAAACAATTTCAGCCAGAATAGCTGCCTGATATCCAGATCCGGTTCCAATTTCCAGCACGCGATCTTCTGCATGCAATTGCAGGGCCTGAGTCATTTCGGCGACAATGAATGGTTGCGAAATGGTTTGCTGCTCACCGATGGGGAGCGGAAAATCACCGTAGGCTTGATCCATCAAGGCTTCCCCAACAAAAAGGTGCCGCGGAACTTTGCGAAGCGCAGCCAGCACATACGGATCGATTATACCGCGTGATTCAATTTGGTTTTTAACCATCTCCTCACGGAGGCGCAGGTATTTCTTAGTATCTTCAACCACAATTTGAGGCCAGTCTTTACGAGTGACTTGTCAACTGAATCAGAGCAGAAAAACAAGAGCGATATCTATCAAATCCGTAAATAGGGGTCAAGGCATAATGATTTTTGCGGCATAACCCGAATCAAATCCAAGGATGGCTTGACGGTTCAAACGCTGTTGAACCGCAATCGCGAGCACCTTCTCCGCAGCTAGTCGAAGCGCAGATCCCTCTTTAACGGACAGGGGGCAGTTTCAAATAATTGTTAAAATAGCTTGATCTTTAAGTAAAAACCGACATAATTCCATCAGCTTGGATATCTCTTAATCAATTTTTGGGGGACCGTTATATCCGATGGAGAAAACACGGCATCTAACGAATTCGGTCATTTTATCGATTGCCATTATTGGGATCGGTACGAGCGGATATATGATCATTGAGGGGTGGCAATTCTTGGATGCGCTTTACATGACCGTTATCACGATTTCGACAGTTGGTTTTAGCGAAACACATCCTGTAGGTAGTCTCGGCCGCCTTTTCACGATCTTTTTGGTTTTTTCCGGAGTTGGCTTTACGCTATATGTTGCCGCAGCGGTTGTGCAATTTATGGTCGAAGGACGAATCAGAATCATTTTAGGGAGGAGAAAATTGGACAAGCAGCTCGAAAGAATAAAAGATCATTACATTGTTTGCGGATACGGCCGAATCGGGCGTGTCCTGTGCCGAAACTTGACCCAGTCGCAGATCAAATTGGTGGTTGTTGAAAGAGACTCGAATCTCCTTTCCGCTTTAGATGAAGATGGGGTTTTATATGTTTCCGGGGAAGCCACGGATGAGTCCAATCTTATTAAGGCTGGGATTCAAAGAGCAAAAGGGCTGATCGCGGCCCTCGCCACGGATACGGATAATGTCTTTTTGACACTTACGGCCCGGCAATTAAGCCCGGATATTTTCATCTTGGCCCGGTCAGGACACGAGGCGGCGAAGACAAAATTAAAGGCGGCCGGTGCCAACCGGGTGGAATCGCCCTATGATATGGGAGCGGCCCGAATGGCGCACAGGATAATCCGTCCCACGGTTACAACTTTTTTAGACTTGGCATTCGCTCACAAACGAAAAGACATTTTGATGGAAGAAATCCCCGTCAGCTCATCATCAAGCCTGGTGGATGTCATGCTGAAAGACTCGGGTATCCGACAACAGTTCAACCTGATTATTATCGCCATCGAGAAAGCGGATGGAAGCATGTTGTTCAATCCATCATTTGAAACATTGCTCAAAGGTGGCGATACGGTTATTGCGGTGGGGGAGGAGCAAAACCTTCGCAATCTAAAGGAGATTTTGATCCCGCTATCGGCAAGGGTGTAAAGGGATTATATTTTATAGATGATCCGTTCTTCGGTGATCAGAATATCGACATGCTTGTCATGTGACTCCATGGGGACTTGCTGAATTAGCTGGCATTCATATGCCAGCGCAACTTTGCGGGTGGTGACGGATAGTTTTGGAATAAGCCGATCGTAATACCCTTCCCCAGAACCCAAGCGACCCCCTTTTTCATCAAAGGCCCAACCCGGAATGATCACAATGTCCAGATATTCAATCGGAACGATTTTGCATCGGTCGCCATCGGGTTCCAAGATACGTTTGGCTCCGGGCTTCAAATCGGAGGTCAGATTATCAACCTTTAAGGGCGTCATTTTATATGTGTCTGGATTAAAGGCCGGAAGGACGAGGATTTTGTTATAATTCAGAGATCTTTTGAGAATCTGTCCGGTTGGCACTTCATTTTTACGATTGGCATAGAGCAGGACGATTTTGGACTCTATGAAGTTGGCAAATTCGAATAGCTTATTTTCGATTATGGTTGATTTTACGGCAATCTCTGCTTCAGAAAGCGCCTCTATTTTTTCGGTTATTCTGTTGCGAATATCGTTTTTAGTAATTTTCACTTCATCCATGCGGTTTCTCTCCTACCCGTGATAATATGCCCATAGTATACAATATCGTCGATGAAAGTCAACTTATAATAATCATTGACTAAATAGCGTTCCCATGGTACAATCCGACTTTTTTATCCGGTTTAAATACGGCGGGATTTCACCAAAACCCAAAACAAAAAATATATACACGATTATGCTGGAAATCAAGTTTGTCAGAAATAATTTATCTGCGGTACAAAAGGCACTTCTAGACCGGGGTGAGGTGCTCAATCTACAAATCTTTAAAAAGAATGATGAAAGGCGCCGAGCCATTTTATCCGAGATTGAGGCCTTAAGGCATCGTCGCAATACCGTTTCCCAACGGATCGCCGAGATGAAGAGAGAGGGCCAGGATACGGAGGAACTCGTTCACGATATGCGCACGGTTTCAACCCGCATAAAGGACATCCAGACGTCTTTAGCGGAAGCCGAAGATGCCATCCAGGAAATACTATTAACCATACCCAACATACCCCATAAATCGGTTCCCGTCGGAAAAGATGAATCCGACAACCCGGTAACCAAACAGATCGGGAATCGGCCCGAATTTAATTTCGACCCTCGACCCCACTGGACGATCGGTTCCGATTTAGGGATACTCGATTTTGAAAGGGCATCCAAAATTACTGGGTCACGGTTTCCGCTTTATTTTGGAGCCGGGGCCCGACTTGAGCGGGCGCTGATCAACCTAATGCTCGATGTCCATACCAATGAACACGGCTATATCGAAACCCTACCCCCATTTATGGTGAATCGCCAATCGATGACCCATACGGGACAGTTGCCCAAATTCGAAGAGGATCTCTTTAAAATTGAAGAATGGGATTACTTTCTAGTTCCCACGGCCGAGGTTCCCGTAACCAACATTCACCAGGGTGAAATCCTGGAGGAAGCCGATCTGCCCCGGTACTACACAGCCTGTACCCCCTGTTTTCGTTCCGAGGCCGGTTCACACGGCAAAGATACCAGGGGGTTGATTCGGCAGCATCAGTTTAATAAAGTTGAACTCGTCAAATTCACCACACCGGAATCGTCTTACGAAGAACTTGAGATGCTTTTGCTTAATGCCGAATCGATTTTGAAACGCCTGGAGTTGCCATACCAGGTGATTGCCCTGTGCTCCGGTGATCTTGGCTTCTCGGCCTCCAAAACCTACGATATTGAAGTCTGGATGCCGACCCAAGGCGTGTATCGTGAAATTTCATCGTGCAGCAATTTTGAAAATTTCCAGGCCAGACGCGGAAACATCCGCTTCCGACGCAAAGGGCAAAAAGGCACCGAACTGGTTCATACATTGAATGGCTCAGGGCTTGCAGTGGGCCGCTGTGTAGCGGCAATTCTTGAAAATTATCAGCAGGCGGACGGAACCGTCATTGTCCCCAAAGCCCTGTGGGCCTATATGGGAGGGATGGAAAAAATAGAACCGTGAAAGTTGAAGACTTTCCAAGCGAAATTCGAACGCACATCATCCCCAAGCCTGAGGGTGAGCTGATTTATCGTTGTTTGGGATGTGGTCTTGAATACCGTATCGATGAACTCCATTATATTTGTCCCGAATGTGGTCAGGTACTCCTCCTCCACGATTTGCAGTTTGGCAGGCTGAAAGCAATTCCCGGTAAAATATGGCGGCGGATTTTTGATTACCGCAAGATGCTCACTATTCCGGCGCTAAAAGGGATTTACCGGTATTATGAATTTATCGGACCGGGCATTTCGTTGGATCATGTGGTGTATCTGGGCGAGGGACATACCCCGGTTGTGGAGGCCAATCGCTTCCTGCAACAAAAAACAGGGCTGCAATTTTATTTTAAAAATGACGGTCAGAATCCAAGTGCCTCTTTTAAAGACAGGGGGATGGCGAGCGCTTTAAGCTACATAAACTACTTGATCGGAAGCGGACGCATTTCCAATGTCCTGGCGATTTGTGCTTCAACCGGCGACACATCCGCGGCGGCTGCCCTGTATGCGGCCTATCTACAGCCAAAAATAAAGTCGGCGGTCATTCTGCCCCATAAAAAAGTAACGCCGCAGCAACTTTTGCAGCCCTTGACAAGCGGTGCCGCGGTTTTTGAAGTTCCGGGTGTATTTGATGACTGCATGAAGATCGTTGAGCGACTCTCAGAGGAGTACAATGTGGCCCTTTTAAATTCTAAAAATGCATGGCGGGTTTTGGGCCAAGAGTCTTATTCTTATGAAATTGCTCAGGATTTTGAATACAATATGGAAAACAAGGTGATCGTGGTGCCGATTGGCAACGCCGGGAATATTACGGCGGTAATGAGCGGATTTATTAAGTTTTATGAAGCCGGAATTATTCATAGGCTCCCTAAAATTGTGGGGGTGCAGTCACAGCATGCCGATCCAGTATATCGGTACTATATGGAAACAGATGCTGCCAAACGAAAATTCGTTCCGGTAGCCGTAAAGCCGAGTGTGGCCCAGGCGGCCATGATTGGGAATCCGGTTTCGATGCCTCGCGTCATTCACCTTGTTGAGCGGTACAATCGTCTGGCGGAAGATGAGCGGGTTTTTGTGGTACAAGTGAAGGAGCAGGATATAATCGACTGGGAGCTTCTGGCAAATCGCAACGGCCATATCGCATGTACCCAGGGAGGCGAATCTCTGGCTGGGCTTGTGAAAGCACAACGGGAGGGACTGGTTCACAAAAAAGAGATCGCCATTATCGATTCCACGGCCCATACCCTCAAGTTTGCCGGGTTTAACGAAATGTACTTTGATAACCGCTTTCCGACAGAATTCGAAATCTCCTCTGACCCGGCTTTTATCAACAGGCCGTTATTAATACGTCCTCACAAATTAAAAAAATACCCGGAAACGGACAGGCCTTTAGCGGGTGACGATTTCAAGAAGTTTGTCAGGCAGGTATCCGAGGAGATTGCCGACGTTTTAGATCTGAAAAAGGTTTGAGCATCATGAAACAAAGGAGATTGTTACGAACAGCCACCTTCATGATGATCTCATGTCTGGTTTGCCTCGGGTTGCCTTCGATATTCCAAGGGAGTATTTTATACAAAAGCTATATCATCCAAAAGGATCAGGGCCGCGAAATTCTATGTGATCCATATATTGTCCGTAAAAATGACCATATCTGGAAGATATTTAAACAAAAGGGAGAATTCGCCACCCGTGATTTTCCGGAATTTTTAAATGTATTCAAAAGATTAAACCCCCAGCTAACCGATATCGATCGGATTCATCCCGGCCTCCAAATCTTAATCCCTCTAAAAATCCTCAGCCCCGGTGCTTTCAAGGATCAAGCAACCGGAACCGTCACCATCCCGTTTATTACTGTTCCAAGTGTCCACAAGATCTTGAAGCCCTTTTTAGAGGAATATATCGTTAAAAAAGGGGATGTTGTATCCGAATTGGTCCAGCATGGTTTCGGATCCATTCAGTACAAGGCCTATCAAGGTGGGTTAAAGCTATTTAAGCTCGTCAATCCCGATATCCATAATCTGAATCGCATTTATCAAGGTCAAAAAATCTATTTGATTAATCCGCAAATACAGAGACAGCCTTGGTATCACACTCTTTTTGATGCTTCGGGGAATATTGTCGATGACTTTCGGTTTAAAACCCGAATTTCGGCCACGGGTGTCGTGCCTCCCAAAGAACGCCAAAGTCGAACAAAATCTCCAGTCGAAAGGTTGGCGGCCGTTGTCAATGCCAAATTTATCAACCAGGGTGCCTTTTTCTTCCCCCAAAAATCGGGCCAGGATTTAAGAATCGACCTCAGAAACAACCCGCTGCTGAAAATCGACAATCAGAAAATGATCCTATTTGCTTCGGACGCGCTGGCGGTTTCCGAATTAAATCTGATCCGGGCTTTTTGGAAAAATGTGAAAGTTGTTTCGGTCTCTCATAAGCCGTCAATGGAGGAGATGCTTACGCATATCTGGGGCTCTCAGAAATCGGGAGATGACTCCCCCAAATTATCGGTTTCAGATGACGGCCTTGAGCTGGAGATTCGGCCGCAATTTATCATCGCTCAAAGAGCTCCTCCCAAGTCGACGAAACAACGCTTGTGTATCACTATCGTGGAAGACCTGGCCGAGTGCACTTCACCTGCGATCACCCGTTATCTAAGAAACCAGGGGATCATAATAAAAGAGATCCTCAGGGGCAGCGGCGTGGCCCAGATGAAGTATCAGGGCCTTTCAAAAGAACCGTCAAACGGGAGTCGGGCAATCCAGCTGGATGCATCCGCCACAGAGCGCCTTGTTCGAGAAGTGGTTCAGGCACTCGGTTATCATTATACACCTGATGTCGATATCACATTTCCGTATTTGGGGATGCAGGTGACGGCCCGCTCGAATCTTATTACCAAAGGGGCCAAAAACCTGTGCATTGACTACGGTGACCTATACGGCGAGGCAG
Source organism: uncultured Desulfobacteraceae bacterium (assembly GCA_964530095.1). Lineage (GTDB taxonomy): Bacteria > Desulfobacterota > Desulfobacteria > Desulfobacterales > CAZHA01 > CAZHAH01. The sequence continues at coordinate 24,461 of CAZHAH010000065.1, forward strand.
TTTCAGCCATCCGTGAAAGCGGGCTTAATATCATTCAGGTCCGGGCCGGTGAGAAATTCGATACGACCCTTTTGAAATTGCTGAAGGCCCTGAAAGTAAGTTATGCGGCCGATCCCATATTTTATGCCGCCAACCGGCCGCCGCAATACAATACGTCCTTGACCATCCCCGGTTATTTCATTTCAAATCCCGGGAAAATAAAAATATTGGTGTCGGAAAATGCCCTTAGGAACGAAATCATTCAGTTTTTGCAAGAAAAGGGCTTCGATAAAATTATTCGCTTGACATCAAAATAAAATCCCAAGAATATTTAATCTCCAAAACCGGCCAAACCGAGCATCAACTGCGATCAACACTTCACACCTGAGGGAAACAGATGAAAGCAAGAGGCATAACCTGGACATGGATTGCCGTCACGCTGGTCTTAACGCTGGCTTGCACAGCAAGCCAGGAGGTGCGCAGAAAGCAGGGCGAGGCGTCACGAGATTTGGGCGAAGCATTTATGGCAACCGGGGACTTTACTTCAGCTTTAAGAGAGCTTTTGAAAGCTGAAAAACTAACCCCCAAGGACCCATATCTTCAAAACGATTTGGGTCTCACTTACTGGGCGAAAGGGGGTATTGATCGCGCAATTCAACATTTTCAGAAGGCGATTGAATTAAAGCCGGACTACACGCCGGCAAAAAATAATCTGGGTGCGGCCTATATAGTGAAAAAAGATTGGGATAGGGCGATATCCGTTTTTAAAAAGATTACGGCCGATCTCCTTTATGCCACACCTCAATTTCCGCTTACAAATCTGGGGGTGGCCTATTATAACAAAAAAGAGTATCCTCTATCCGAAAAATATTATCGTCAGGCCTTAAAGGTGGCCCCCAATTCGATAAAGGCCTTGCGGGGATTGGGTCAGACACAGATTGCCACGGGAAAATATCGCCAAGCCGTAACGAGTCTTGAAAAAGCCTTAAAAATAGATCCCCGGGTTGCAGAAACCCATTTCGATTTGGCCGACGCTTACGCATTGTCAAAGGATTACCTCAAAGCGGTTGCAGCCTATTCCAAGGTCCTTGAGCTTATCCCGGATACACCCATGGCGGCATCGGCGGCGGCCAGGATTGAAGCGATTGGGCCGCTAAAGCAATAGAATCTCCCCCATTCCTTCAGCGCTGTTTGAGCTGAACGGCTTTGGGCGTAATAAAAATGAGGAGTTCTTCTTTTTGATCAGTTCTTGTTTTGGATCTAAAGAGCCAGCCCAGGATGGGGATTTTTGAAAGCCCCGGTACGCCGGTATAGCCTATGTTCTCGGTCGTTTTGATAATGCCGCCGATGATAACGGTATCACCGTCATTGACCAAAAGTTCGGTTTGGGCTTCTTTGGTGGTAATGGAAGGAATGCCGCCCACGACGCTTCCAAGATCGTTTTTGGCAATTTTAATGCTCATCGAGATGCGATTGTCGGAGGTGACATGGGGTGTGACCTCCAGGGTCAAATTGATATCCAGAAACTCGGTCACCGTATTTCCGGAAGCATCCAATTTGTTATAGGGGAATAATAACCCCTGTTCGATGACGGCTTTCTTGTTGTCAATCGTTACAATTTTGGGGGCCGATATGATTTTTAACTGCCCCTGAGATTCCATGGCCATGAGCTTGGCATTCAGGAGCATCGGGATACCGGCCAACTTGGCGAAATTAAATCCGATTGATCCCAGACTCGTCGCCGCAATTGGAAGGTTCAGCTCTATATTGGTACCTGATGTACGCGGCGTATCCTCAAGATTTTCAATCGAATCGATAACCGGGTCTATCACGTAATCTGTGTCGGGTCTGTCGACGTACGACCCCTGCGCCCCCCCCCAAACATTGTTATTTAAATTGCTCGACGGATAAGTCCCATGCAGTGCGCCCCACTGGACGCCCATTTCTCTTGCAAGATTTGTCGTCGCTTCCACGATTCTGGCTTCGATAATGACCTGCGGTGTCACCTTGTCGAGTTGTTTCACAAGCTGCCTGGCCTGTTCAATCTTTTGGGCCACATCGGTCATGATAATCACGTTTGTGCGGCCGTCGACGCTCAAACTCCCCCGGTCTTTGGATTTGATCAGTTCCAGGTGGGGCAGAATCTCCTCTGCGGCATTGGAATAATTGACTGGGATATATTCGGTAAGCAGCGGTTCAAAAGCCGTTTTCTGTTCCTGGGTTTCTTGGGCGGCTTTCAGTTCGGCCCTTTGGCGTACCTTTTCTTTTGCAAGCGTTTCAAGGGTGGTGATACGGATGATGTCACCTTCCTCAATTTTTCCAAGTTGATTCATCTTCAGGATCAGTTCCAGAACCTGGTCCCACGGCACCGGTTTTTCAAGCGTCATGGTGACTTTGCCTTTCACATCGGTGTCGATGGCAAAGTTTTTGCCGCTGACCTCTTTCAATATTCGAAAAACATTCTTGATTTCGGTATCGAAAAAGTCGAGCGCAATTCTTTCTCCCATATATTTCTTGGCAACGGTCGATTTTTGGTCCCTTTTTTCCACGGCGGCGATTTGTGGAATCGGCTGGCTGACAATCTCTTTTAGAGGAACCAGATCGGCCTGTTCGAAAGGTCTGGGGGGGACCGAAGAGGCTTCCAAATGAATCATGATCAGGTTTTCCTGTTGCGTCACTAAATAAGGGACTTGTTCGCGCAGTTCGATGGCGATAAGCGCCTCGCTTTTCATGGACGGGGTCTGGACGGGTGTAATACGATCCACGGCACTGTCAAAGCGGGTGGTAATCAGTGGTCGTTTACGGAAATTCGGAATTCGTGTGCCAAAAAGCGTTAGATGTAGCTTATTGGCAGGGAGTTTTTGGGTCGAATAATTTACAGGTTGTGTGGTTCCAATGGCAATCGTTGACCGGCCTTTATCTTCACTTATAAAATCGATGCGATTGATCCAGGCGCTCCCCCCTGGTTGACCGCCCGCCCCCGAGACGATGCGGACGAAGCGGCTCTTATTGCGAATAAATCCGCTTATCTCACCGTGTTTGATTCTGAGCCAACCTTCGACACGCTCGATGATTTTAACCTTGGTTCCCTCGGAAAGGAGCGCCAAAGACGCACTTTTGCGATCCGGCTTCGTGCGGACATGCAACAATGAGGCCATGATAATTCCGAAACCATCAACTGTCCCTTCAAGCGCGGGTTGAAGTTCTTTAGGCTCTGTTTCTGGTGTGTCGGCCGGGGCGTTTTCAACTGCGGCCGCCTTTTGGCCCACATAAATCAAAAGGCCGTTTTCTACGGATTTTGAGGTGAAGGATGAAAAATATTTGGGCTCTGTTTCCATCACCAGACGGAGTTTGTCGGGATATCCATAGTGACGCACCTGTTTGACCCAGGGGGTGTCGACCCGAATGAGCTGTTCTTTAAGGAAAGGACTTTTCATGTTCTGGATGTCAAAAACGATTCTAGCCGGATTCTCGACGGCAAAAGCCTGGTAATTTTTTAAACTGCTGTCAGCCTTAACCAGGATTTCAATGCCGCCTGCGACCTGGTTAACGACGACCGAATCGAGGTTTGCGGCTTCAGATGGCGTGGCTTCAGTCATGTGAATGCGTGATGTGCTTTCTTGCGTCGGTTGGGAGGAATTTTTGGTTACCTGCAGATCTGTCTGGTCGGATCGGTTTTGGGCGGCTTGTGTGCCGGCGGTAGTTTTCTCCGACGAAACGGCCGCGGCA
>CAZHAH010000066.1:0-27942 GCA_964530095.1 uncultured Desulfobacteraceae bacterium
TTATTTTTTTACTTGACTTTCCCCGGATTAACTAAACTGAGCGTTTCAAATTCTTATATCAGGGCGATGTTTGCAACGATTTCTTTCGTTCATTTAGCGTGCGAGCCCCATTTTGCCGGGGTTAAGGATATGATGCGGATCGAGCATGTTTTTGATACCCGCCATCACCTTTAGGGCCACCGGATCGTGTTCCAGCGGCATAAAGGGCGCCTTGGCCAGTCCGATGCCGTGTTCGCCCGTCAAGGTTCCACCCAGCTCCGTTGCCAGAGCAAAAATATCCGCTGCGGCATTGTCTACCCGTTCCAGCTCTTCCGGCGAATCGCCTTTAAACATGATGTTGGGGTGGAGGTTCCCATCCCCGGCATGCCCGAAATTGATAATATTGACGCCATGTTTTTGGCCGATTTGTTCAACCCCCTTTAGGACTTCGGCAATTTTACTCATGGGAACCGTGATATCCTCGACGACCAAACGCGGCATCACATGATGCATGGTGCCGTATAGCGCCTTACGTCCTTCCCACAGGGATTCGGCTTCCTTCTCGTTTCCGGCTTGTTGAATCAAAAGAGAATTGTTGGACTGAAACACTTCTATGGCCTTATCCATTTGATAGTCCGCCTCGGTTTTGGTGAGTGCATCGCACTCGACCAGGATCATTGCCTCCCCGTCGGGGATTTCGCTATCCGTGTGTTCCTGAAGCAGCTTGATCGTCTTGCCATCAAGAACTTCGCATACGCTCGGAATGATCCCCGAGTGCATGATGGCGGTAACAGCGCGACCGGCATCTTCAATGCTGGGAAAAGTGGCGATGGCTGTGGCAACGGCAGTGGGTTTGGGATTGACCTTGAGTGTAATTTCGGTCACCACACCCAAGGTACCTTCCGAACCGACAAACAGCCGGGTCAAATCATAACCGGATACCGATTTCATGCATTTGGACCCTGTGCGCATGATTCGCCCATCTGCCAGCACAACCTCCAGCCCGAGGACATAATCTTTGGTTACACCGTATTTGGCTCCTTTAACTCCGCCGGCATTGGTAGCGACATTGCCGCCAAGGGTAGATACTTTTCCACTGGCGGGATCGGGTGGGAAAAAAAAGTTAAAAGGGGCCAGCGCCTTTTGCAGATCCTGGTAAACAACGCCCGGCTGAACCACGGCCTGGCGATCCTCGATACTGACCCTCATGATTTTATTCATCCGGATCATATCCATGACGATCCCCCCCTGCTCCGGCACCGCCAGACCGGTCAGACCGGTGCCCGCTCCGCGGGGTGTGACCGGGATCTGTTGTGCGCTTACCAGCTTTAGAATCTCTGAAACCTGTTCTGTATTAAGGGGCCAAACGGCGGCGACCGGGCGGTGATCATGTACGGAAGCATCATATGAATAAGATACCAGATCGATTATCGAATCGCTGAAGTTCTCCTCTCCTACGATATCGATGAGCGCTTGTTTATTTTGAGCATCCATGTTTTACTCCTTAAAACCATAACGAACTTGATTCCCTTATCTATGCTCCCGTTGCATATAACAAAAACAAGATCAAAGAAACATTAATTTGTGCCCATCCAACGCCTTATCCAAGCGCATCAAGCGCCATGTTACCGGCCCCGTGCAAACATTCTTTGCAGCGACCTCACCCGGTTTGGAACAACTCTGTCTGGATGAGCTTCGGGCTGAACCGATTTCGATCAAAACCGCTGAAATTATCTCCGGCGGGGTTCAATTCAAGGGTCGTGTGCAGGATTGCTTCAAAACCAATTTGACGCTTTGCACCGCCAACCGAATCCTTATGCGCATGGGGTCTTTTAAAGCCACCAATTTTCGTCAGCTTGAAAAAAAATTGTCCGATGTTAACTGGGAATTCTATCTTCCTGTGGGACGACTGCCTCGAATCAATGTCACATCGCGACATTCCAGACTGTTTCACACCGCGGCCATTTCCGAGCGAATTAAAACAAGCATTGCCAGACGCTTGCTGGATATACCTGTCGGCCAAACCTCCTCCGCTCACACGCCGGTGCCACAGATCATATTTGTGAGGGTCGTGAAAGACCGTTTTATCCTATCTATCGATAGCAGCGGTGAGCTTTTGTATAAGCGGGGGATCAAAAAAGATGTCGGCCGCGCCCCCCTTCGCGAAACCATTGCCGCCGGCATACTGACCCTTGCCGGGTATACGGGCCGAGAACCTCTTTTGGATCCGATGTGCGGATCGGGGACTTTTGCCATTGAGGCGGCCATGCGGGCGCAAAAAATTCCGGCCGGATGGTTCCGGGATTTTGCATTCGAGAGTTGGCCCTGTTTTCGACCCAGGCAATGGGCCTATATTCGGCGACAATCTGAAAATCGGATCTCTCTTTTTACGAAACCATCCATCTTTGCCTCCGACCACGACCGCCGGATTTGCAAAGTACTGCAGGATAAAATAGAAGCATACGGATTCTCAGAAGCCATTCGTATCTCGTGTCAGGATTTCTTTGGCATTGCTCCTCATGAAGTATCGCCGCGTACCGGCCTGGTCGTTATCAATCCGCCTTATGGGTTGCGCATGGGGGATTCCGGCCAGATCGACGCGTTTTTTCTGCGGATTTATCGAACCTTAAAACGCGCTTACCATGGTTGGAAGTTGGCTCTGATTGTTCCTGAAAACCGATTGGCTGCCCGGGCCCCTTTTCAGAACATGCGCCTTCATCGTCTCCATCATGGCGGTCTTAGGATAACTCTTTTGACTGCCGAAATTAAGGGGACGGCGGAAAATAGATTGTAAAAGACGTGGCCCCGGATCGATGACACCCCTGGCCGGTTTGGCACCTGGTGCAGGCACTGATTCGGCCGGGGCAGATATCACTGTTTCTGGGCAGGAACCGGCATCGCTCGGATGCCATTTCGAATTTAAAATTATAGCGTTCGGAAAAGATCTTCGTCCGTAGAAGATCAGCGCCCTTCCCGCCCGCATTGAAATCAAAGGGCTTTTTGCTCGAGTAATCGAGGGCTTCCTGGGTTGTAAAAAAACCTTCAAAAATCCGGCTCTGGTTTTCTTCCGTAATACCGACTCCGTAATCCAGCACCACCAACTCCGTACCCGCATTTTTCTTTTTAACCGTAATTTCGATCCGGCCCTCATCGGGCGTATTCTCGATTGCATTTTTTAACAGCCCGTCAAAAACCTTAGCGAGGGCTTCGAGAGGGACATATACCGGCGGAGTGGATTCAAGTCGGTTGGTAATATCAATCTGCCGGTGTGAAAATAAGGTCCTGAGTGATCCCAATCGATCTTTGATAAAGCGGTCAAGTTGAATCTTTTCCGGAATAAGCGCCTTTAGGCCGAATTCATCTTCGATGCGCGTCTTAATGCGCTCCACGATGGAACCCTCACCGATCTGTTCGGCCACCAAGGTCTCCAGCTCATCCTTGCTGGCTTCCAGCAATCGATATAAGATGCCGTAGCTCGTGTAGGTTTTGTCCCGCATAATATCATCTATCTGATACTGCATTTCCAATAACCGATCGAGATTTCTGCGTGCCCGGTCTAACGTGGGTTTCCAGGAATCCTGCGGTATGCCCTGCATCCGTTTAACCAGTAAAATCAAAGAAGTATTGAGCACCGCAATTGGCGTCCGCAATTCATGCGACAGGTGGTTGATCACCTTACTCTTGGTCCGGTTTAAACTCGATACTTCCATGTAAGCTTTTTTCAGCTCCTCTGAAAATCGAGCATTCTCAATGGAGAGGGCCACATTTCCCGCCAGCATGCTTAAAAGGTCCGTATCGGTCTCTTCAAATACCCCTGCCTTTTTATTGATGGCGCATAGCACCCCGATGACCCGCTCATGGCTTCTGAGAGGAACCAGCAAAAGGCTTTTCGTTTGATACCCGAGTTTTTTATCTCGCTCCAAATGAAGATCCGTATCTTCTGAGGTGTCGTTTATAAGGATCGCTTTTCCGGTTTTAATCACTTTGCCGGCAACAAGTTCATCCACTCCAAAGCGAATTTCTTTAACCCGCTTCTGAGTAGCGCTGTCATCATAAGCCGCCCCATGCAAAACAAGTTCCTGCCGCCCTTCATCCAGCAGAACCACAACCCCGCCTTCGGTATCCATCAGTTCTTTGATGACGCCGCTCACATAATCAATAAGTTCATAGAGTTCGGGGTATTCCGGCAGGGCCATGCTGGTTCGAAGCATGGCCTTGTTGTTTCGTGCAATCCGCTTTTCCTGGGTGATATCCCGCAGGATCACCAACTCGCCCGCCGGATTACCGCTGGAATCTGAATAAACGGCCCCCCGCATGACAATATCCAGAATTCGGCCGTCTTTTGTCAAACGCCGGGTCTCATAGCGAAGGATGACCTCTTCTTCGAAAAGCTTGCGGATATTCTGACTGACCTCCTGTTTGAGATCCGGGGGCACATAAGGGATTCGTTTGCCTCTCAGTTCTTTGAAAGTCCAGCCGAAAGTCTCGCTAAAAGCCGGATTCAGGAAGGTTACCAAACCGTCCAGTGTAAACACCACTATGGGGTAGGGTGCAAAGTCAAGGAGCGTCCGAAGGTGCCTCTCTGATTCGACCAGCGCTTTTTCCGTTCGTTTTCGCTCGGAAATATCTTGAAGTGTTTCCACGGCGCCGATGGTACGGCCCTCGGGATCTTTTAAGGGTGCTGCCGTGAAAAAAAGCCATTTCCCATTGTCTCCAATAACCGGAAAAAAATCTTCCGCCTCGTATGCGCCCCCCTTTACAGCCGATGGACGATATTCGTCCTTATAGTATGCCGCAATTTCATCCTCGGAGGCTTCATCGACAATAAAGTCGGCCATGATGGGTCTGGCTTCGGAATAAAACGCCTGCCATTGATTCCGAGTCCCCACAATCTTATCTGCACGAATCCCGGTCAGATTCTCCATTGCCCTATTATAATGGGTGACCACGTGGCGGTTATCGATTACAAAGGTCGGAATAGAGACGCTTTCGATAATTTGGATAAGCTCCTCCTGGCTCTGGTTCAGGGCCTTCTCCCTTTCTTTATGTTTCTTGAGCTCGTTTTGGAGAAATTTGATCTTTTGTTCCAGATCTTTGGGGTTGGGTACTGAAGCCATAACGGATCCTCGAGACCTTTGCAAAAATGAATATTTATTCTATGATTCGGGTGCTGGAAATGTCAAACGATTACGGATTTGGAGTTTACCCGTACACGGGAAACGCCTTGCACAATTGGGAAACTTTTAAGGAAATTTGATTTTTTGTTTCTAAGTTATCAGGGTCCTTCAGTCCGGCATCAATCAAGTCGGCGATTTGAATCATTTGCGGTTTTCTCATTCCCCTTGTAGAAAGAGCTGCGGTTCCCAAGCGCACTCCGCTGACGGCGCCGGGCCGGGCGGCATCCTGGGGAATGACATTCCGGTTAGCAATAATCCCCAGCGACTCCAACGCTTTTTCGGCCCTGTTTCCATCCAGTCCCTTTGGGCTCACATCGACCATGACCTGATGCGTTTCGGTTCCGCCGGTGACGATGCGAAACCCTCTATTTTGAAGCGCAGATGCCAGACAGACGGCATTATCAAGGGTGTTTTGTTGGATTTGGGTATATTGCGGTTGCGTGGCCAATTTGAAAATGTGGGCTTTGGCTGCGATGAGATTGACGGCGCTGGTCCCCTGCGATCCGGGGAAAATGGCTCTGTCGATCTTGGATCCGTATTTTTGTTTGGCCAAAATAACCCCGCCTCGCCCTCCCATCAGGGTTTTATAACAGGTAAAAGTAACAAAATCGCAGCTGGGCACGGGACTGGGAATCACCTTGGCGGCCACCAATCCTGCCACATGGGCCATATCCGCCATCAGGTAGGCCGAAATTTCTTCGGCTATGAGAGCCATCTTTTCATAATCGATAATGCGAGGATAAGAACTGGCCCCGACAATGATCATGCGCGGCTGAAATTGATGTGCCAATTTGCGAACCTGGTCATAGTCAATTCGCTCTGTCGTTTGGTCGACACCGTAATGGGAAAATTCAAAGCATTTTGCGGTTATCGAGGCCGGATGTCCATGGGACAAATGCCCCCCATGCGGCAGGCTCATGGACAAGATACGATCGCCCAGATTTAGGACTGCAAAATAGACCGCCAGATTGGCCGAGGTGCCACTGTGAGGCTGGACATTTACGTACTCTGCCCCAAAAAGCCGTTGCGCCCGTTTGATGGCTAAATTCTCAATTTTATCCGCATTGACGCAGCCGGCATGAAAACGATTTCCCGGATACCCTTCGATGGTTTTGGTGTTAAAAATCGAACCCAGGGTTTCCATGATCGATCGGGAAGCATGATTCTCAGCTGCAATCATATTCAGCGTCTCCTCGATCCGGATCTCTTCTTCTTTGATAAGCGTTGCAACAGTTGGATCTATTTTAGACAAATCGTGCATAACAGGCCTCCGATCACTCTGAAAACTAACCAGGGAATTGATTTTAAGGTATTTATCCATGTGCTTCAAATGATTTTTCAATCCGCATTCGAATAGACAACGTGGGGATCAGCTGTCACCTTCGGGTCTCCGATCTTATTCCAAAGCCTAGATCTCCACCAGTTGAGTTTGTAAATCCAGTAAGTTACATCCCTTTTTATCTTGACTTCTGTAAATGCTATCATTAAAATAGGAACAATCTTCTAAGCCAAAGGACTCAAGGAGGACATATGAACAAGCTGGAGCTTATCTCCACTCTGAAAAACGAAGCGAACATTTCGAAAACCGAAGCCGCCAAAGTCGTTCAAATTTTCTTTGACTCCATGGCAGATGCCATGGCACAGGGAGAACGGGTGGAAATACGAGGCTTGTGCAGCTTTTTCGTGAAGCAATATAAAAGCTATACCGGTCGTAATCCCAAAACTGGCGAAAAAGTTCCCATCAAGCCCAAAAAGCTTCCCTTCTTCAAATCCGGAAAAGAGCTCAAGGAACGGGTCGATTTATAATCCGGGCGTGTTACTCATTCACCGGGCCGGAACACCAGTCCTAAACCTTTTCGTAACTAAATTATGTCATTATCTTTGCATGTAGGGTTAAATTGGTAACTCAGTTTGAGTCTATCATTGATCAGCAAATACCTGTCCGAATATTAACCACTTTCCTTAAAACCGGTTCCATTCCCCATGCCCTTCTTTTTACCGGAATTGAGGGAGTGGGCAAAAAAACCGCCGCCCTGGCATTTGCCATGGCCTGTAATTGTACCGCCACAACCCCCCTTACCAAACCACAAAAACCAGACTCACCAAGCACTGAAACAAATTCTGCAAACCCATGCGAGACCTGCAAATCATGCCGTAAAATAAAATCCGGCCACCACCCCGATGTCGTTCAAATAAAACCATCGGGTCAGATTATTCGGATCAATCAAATCCGCAATCTTTATCAACTGTTTGTCATGAAGCCCTATGAAGCCAAATACCGGGTGGCGATTCTGGCTGATGCACACAAGCTGAATCCCGAAGCCGGTAATGCCTTCCTCAAAATGCTGGAGGAACCACCGGCACAAACGGTTTTGATCCTTACCGCCCCCGAGAAGACGGCGCTGCTCCCTACGATTGTATCGCGCTGCCAGCATATTCGCTTTAATCCCATATCCCGTAAGCATCTTGCCGACATGTTAATGGCGCAAAAAGGACTGGACAAAAAAGAAGCCGGAATTATCGCCTCAATGGCAGACGGGAGCTTTAGCGCCGCAAGCGCCATGATTCGACCCACGCATCAAGTCGATTGGGCCAAGCGACGTAACTGGCTTGTTCAGGAATTGATAGCTCTGCCGTCCCGGCCGCTGGGGCTCCTCCTGGCGCTTGCCGAAAATCTCTCCCGCAACAAACGAATTCTTCCAAAAGATCTGGAAGTGGTCAAATCTTGGTTGCGAGACCTGATCGTTTGGCATTATAATCCTGAAAAAATTATCAACAAGGACTTGACCGACAAGGTTCAATATGTTTCACCAAGTGTGCCCGTGCCCTTGCTCCTCAAACAGATAGAAGCAGTCGGGAATGTCCAGGATAAAATTAGAGCCAACGCAAACATAAGGCTTGCATTGGAAATAATGATCTTTAAACTCGCCAAATTACTGCCATGAAAAAAAAAGTGGGTGTTCGATTTAAACCCGCCGGCAAAGTTTACGACTTTGACAGCGGCGCTTTTGTATTGAATAGTGGAGATAACGTTATTGTGGAAACCGAACAGGGGCTGGGATTTGGGATAGTGGTGGTTCCGCCGCTCCCATTTGACCCGAACAAATCAACCAGACCGTTGAAAAAGGTTCACCGCCTTGCCACCGAAAAAGATTTTCGTCAAAGAGAAAAAAATCGCCATACCGTCAACCGCGCCCTCGAACTTTGTCTTCAATCAATAAAAGATCTTAGGCTAAGAATGAATCTGTTTTCGGTGGAGAGCACTTTTGATGCCGGCAAACTGACTTTCTATTTCACATCCGAAGGGAGAGTCGATTTTCGCCAATTGGTCAAGACGATGGGCGAAAAGCTCGGTACGAAGATTGAAATGCGCCAGGTGGGGATCAGAAATAAAGCCAAAATGTGCGGCGGACTCGGGCGGTGCGGCCGTCAAATCTGTTGTTCCGCGTTCATTGAAAAATTTGAACCGGTCTCAATCCGAATGGCCAAGGAACAAAATCTCTCGCTAAATCCATCCAAAATTTCCGGTCAATGCGGCCGACTTATGTGCTGTTTAACATTTGAAAACGCCACTTACCTGCAACTAAAAAAAAGCTTCCCTCGAATCGGTCAAAAGGTGAAGACCAAAACCGGCGAGGGGAAAGTGATCCGCCACAATTTGATTTGCAACCAGATCACCATCCGGACCGCCGATGACTTGGAGATAGAAACCGGGTTAAATGAAATTATAAAGGAATGATAAATGCCAAAACCTTTTTATATAACCACACCCATATATTATGTAAATGCCCGTCCCCATCTGGGACATGCGTACACCACCATCGTTGCCGATGTAATGACCCGCTTTCATTCCATGTATGGCACCGAAACCTTCTTTCTTACGGGAACCGACGAGCATGGTGACAAAGTTGTCCAGGCTGCCGCGAATGAAAATCTGAGCCCACGGACCTATGTCGACAAGATCAGCCGGCTGTTCAAGGAACTGTGGCCGCAATTAAATATTGAATACAGTGCTTTCATCCGAACCACCGACCCGGCCCACATGGAAATCGTGCGCCAGATTCTACAAAAAATCTATGCCGGCGGTGACATCTATTTCAGCGAATACGAAGGGCTTTACTGTTTTGGCTGCGAGCGGTTTTATACCGAACGAGAACTTGTGGATGGTAAATGCCCGGACCATGAAATCACACCCGAAGTAATCAAAGAATCGAATTACTTTTTCAAAATGAGCCGCTATCAGGACTGGCTCATCAATCACATTAAATCCAATCCGGATTTTATTCGCCCCCAACGATACAAGAATGAGGTTCTGGCCTTTTTACGCGAACCCCTTGGCGACCTGTGCATCTCCAGACCCAAATCCCGACTGAAATGGGGCATCACACTTCCCTTCGATGAAAATTTTGTGACCTATGTCTGGTTTGATGCACTTCTCAATTACATTTCGGCACTTGGCTATCCGGACCAGGACCGCTATTTACAATTTTGGCCCGAGGCTCAGCATATTGTGGCCAAAGATATCCTCAAACCGCATGGGATCTATTGGCCGATTATGCTGAAAGCCGCCGGGATTCCGCTCTATCAGCATTTAAACGTTCATGGGTATTGGAATGTGGATCAAAGCAAAATGTCCAAGAGCCTTGGAAATGTCGTCGACCCGCTACAGCTAAAAAATATTTACGGTTTGGATGCATTCCGGTTTTTTTTGATGCGCGAAATGGTATTCGGTCTCGATTCAAACTTTAGCGAAGAGGCACTCGTTCAACGGACAAACACTGATTTAGCCAATGACTTGGGGAATCTTTTTTCAAGGGTCGTCGCTATGGTCCAAAAATATTGCAGTGCCAGGGTCCCGGCCGCCGATCCAAAAATGGAAGAAGAATTCGATCTGGGCCTTGTCTCTGATGCACAAAGAACCGTGGTGGAATTTAAGGCTGCCATGCAAACCCTGACGTTTCACAAAGCCCTCATCTGTGTATGGGAATTTGTCAATCAGATGAATAAATATATCGATGTCACGGCTCCATGGACCCTTGCCAAAAAAAAGGCGACCCGCAAACAGCTTGAAACGGTTCTTTACAATCTTCTTGAAGGACTACGGATTGTTTCCGGACTCATCTACCCGGTTATGCCGGATACCGCCCAAAAAATGCAGATCCACCTTGGGCTGGATCCGCAAAAACCATTTTATCATTTCGATGTCATTAATACCTGGAAAACACTAGAACCCGGCACGATTCTCCCCAAGGCAATTTCGCTTTTTCCGCGCATTGAGACTCCCGCAAGCGCTGCGGGTCAATTGGGCGGGGATTCCTCAGATTCTATTCCGGCGGCCATCAAACCTGAAATACCCATTGAAATCTTCAGCCAAGTCGATCTGCGTATCGGGATTGTGACGAATGCCGAAGCCATCCCCAAGGCCAAGAAGCTTCTTAAGCTCGTGGTCGATATCGGTGAAAGCCGAACGATTGTCGCCGGTATTGCAGAGCACTATGCCCCGCATGAGTTGATCGGCAAGCAGGTGATTATTGTGGCCAACTTGAAACCGGCCAAACTGATGGGGATTCATTCCAGAGGCATGTTATTGGCCGCCGTGGACGATGATCAATGCACGCTTGCAACGCTGGAGCGAAAAACAAAACCCGGAACACAAGTTTTTTAAAGGCTCACCAACTCTATCACCGTGAATAGAAATAACTGGAAAAGGTACCAGGCCAAGCTCAAACGCAGCTCCTTCCAAGAGCGGCTCATTAAAAATGTCCGCAAATATCTGTCCCGGGTTCCTTTCTTATTAGTCGGTCTCTCTCCTATCATCGGGGCCATCGTTGTATGGTCCTCCTATCATCATACGGATGCTAACACGCCTTTGTCCAAGGGAGAATCCTTTGAAAATCTGATCGACAAAAAGGATGTGCACTTATTGCTCGCCGGTATAAGCTTTGAGAATTTGGAAAATAAAAGCCTTGAGATCGCCTTTGGCGGATCAAAATACAGGGTTGATACCAGCCTGGAGATGCCTCTGCAGCAATTTCTGCTTGAGCGGATTAGCGGCTCCATTTCCCGCTACATCGGAATCGTCGTTCTGGATCCCCACAATGGGCGCATTTTATCTCTGGTCAACCATGACAAAACCGACTCGTTAAACAACCTCTGCCTTGAGGGCACATTCCCGGCCGCCAGCATTTTTAAGATTATTACCGCGGCCGCAGTCATTGAAAAATCCGGTTTTAAAGGGAATACGGCACTTACCTACAATGGCCGTAAACACACATTGTATAAATCCCAGCTTAAGGAACGCATCACCAAATACACCAACCGAGTCACATTTGCCGATTCATTTGCGCAGTCCGTTAATCCGGTCTTTGGCAAAATCGGCGCCTTCTACCTCGGAAAACTTGTCTTGGACAATTATGCCCATTCCTTCGGCTTCAACCGGGTTATCGACTTTGAAATCCCGCTCTTACCCAGCCGCTTCACCGTTAAGGATGATCCCTATCAACTGGCTGAGATTGCCAGTGGTTTTAACCGCCGAACGATCATATCACCTTTACACGGCGCCTTAATAGCGGCCGCGGTTCTAAATCGGGGCCGAATCCCCGCACCCACCATTATCGATCAGATCCAGGATGAAAATCATAAGCTCATTTACCACAACCAATTCACCACCATCGGCGAACCGATGGTGTTTGCAACCACTTTGATTCTTCAGAGTATGATGGTCGCCACGGTAACATCGGGAACGTTGCGAAAGGCATTTAAAGGCCACCGGCGTGATAAGGTTCTCTCAAAACTCTATCTTGGGGGAAAAACAGGCTCCATAGACAATCAATCCCACAACACGCGCTTTGACTGGTTTGTCGGATTTGCGCGCGAAAAAAAAGGACCTGCCAAAATCGTCTTATCTGTCTTGGTGGCCCACGAAAAGTATATCGGACGCAGAGCGAGTTACTATGCTCGTCAGGCCATTAAAGCCTATTTTGGCAACTACTATGCCGCTCAAAAGACAACCCTAAAAAGACAACCAACCTAAAAGGATTTCTTAAAATGTGCGGAATCGCCGGAATGCTTACCTTCAAGCAAAGGAACAGATCCTCCCAGCCTGCAGATATTAAAGGCTTGGTTGAATCCGTTAAAAAAATAAAAGCCAAAGGATATACTAAGTGTCTAAAGAATGATTGGTCTCTGGATGATCGATATCTTTGTGGCGAACAGATCATTACATCCCTTTTAAATGCCGCTCGTGTTTTAAAATGTGATGTCACTTTTTTGGAAATTTTTTCCGATTCCGCGCTTCAGAAAAGTATTAAACACCTTGCCGATGATCTGAAACGGCTCGCGCAAAAGGAGGAACAACTCCTTGCCGAACACATGGGTCACCTTACTTCCGATGCCGTTTCAACGATGTCCGGTCGGATTGAAACCCTTAAAGACATTGCCTGGTGCCTGTCCCGTGAAATCCTGGATAACATCGACAGAATAAAAAACCTCAGTGGCCTCTCGGAAATGAGCGGCGCTCCTGCCACCATAACGATCTTCAAACAGGTCAATTCGGTTTTAAACAGCATTGACCGACTGGAGGTGAGAGGAAGGGATTCAGCCGGCCTTTCCTTGATGTTCGTTTTTGACAAAACCCAATTTGAAAGCTTCACCAACTCCCTCAAGCAGCAAAACCTGATCGATCAGTTTACGGCACGCACTCGCCAAGAGGTACTCATCAACCGCGGAATCAGCCTACGGGAATCAAAGGATGCTGGGGGCCAGGCGATTATTTCGATTTCACTAACCTATAAGATTGCCTCTGAAATAGGAAGGTTAGGGGATAACATCGCCTTTTTACGCAAGCAGATCCGCAAAGATAAAATCTTTCAAACCCTGACCGGCAATACGCATCGCAATTTCACTATTTCGTGTCACACCCGTTGGGCGTCAGTGGGGGCCATTACGGAAGCCAACTGCCATCCGGTGGACAATAAAACCTCACCCAAAGGGACCCCGCCCGGTGGTATTATCCATGCCTCCTTAAACGGAGATATCGATAATTATCTGGCCTTAAAAAAAGCGTTTGAAAAAGGAGGGAACGTCATTCCCGAGACGATTTCAACCGATACCAAAATGATACCGCTTCAAATCGAAAAGCACATTCGCCGGGGCGCTGATGTACAAGAAGCATTTCGTCTGGCTGTGAACGACTTTGAGGGATCGCATGCCATTTGCATGCATACCGATCTGGCGCCCGGGAAAATTTTCCTCGCTCAGAGAGGAAGCGGCCAAGCGCTTTTTATCGGATTATCGGATGATCATTATATGCCGAGTTCGGAAATTTACGGGCTGGTAGAAGAGACGCCCTATTTTATCAAATTGGAAGGCGAAAAAGCCGCCAATGGTTTCGACGGGAAACCCCGGGGGCAGATGGTTATCTTGAGCCAGGACTCCGAGGGCGGATTAGACGGCCTCCAATCTTTGTTTTACGACGGGACTCCTGTTCCTTTGGGCCCGGAGGATATTAAAACGACACAGATTACCTCAAGGGATATCGATCGTCAGAATTTTCCGCATTACTTTCTTAAAGAAATCTCTGAATCCCCTTCATCGGTTGAAAAAACACTTCAAAATCGATGGAAAATCAGAGGCGATGAGCAAGAGCGTCATCAAATTACGCTTGATGAAAGTATCGTGCCCGAATCGATTAAGGAGGCACTCCGTGCACCCTTTGACAGCCCTCGCAAAATTCGAAGCATCTTCTTTGTAGGACAGGGCACGGCCGGGGTGGCAGCCCTTGCCTGCGCCGACATCGCATCCTACTACCTTAACGATCCACTGCTTAAGATCGGTGCCCTAAAAGCGTCCGAGCTATCCGGGTTCAAACTGAACGAAAAAGGTTCCAGCGCGGGTATGCAGGACACCCTTATCATTGCCATAAGCCAATCCGGAACAACCACCGATACCAATCGCACGGTCGATATGGTTCGTGAAATCGGTGCACACACCATGGCAATCGTAAACCGGAGGGATTCCGACATTACGTTTAAAGTGGATGGGGTCTTCTACACCAGCGGCGGACGCGATATTGAAATGTCGGTCGCCTCCACCAAGGCTTTCTATTCCCAGATTGTTGCCGGGGCCGTTATCGGTCTCTATTTGGCAGATCTTTTGGGTAGGCGAAACCAAAAATTTATCGCACACGAAATCCAGCAGCTGCTTCAGATTCCCGACTGCATGCGTAAAATCATTGCCAAGAAAAAACAAATCGAGAAATCGGCCAAACGGATTGCCGTTTCCAAAACACATTGGGCCGCTGTGGGAAGCGGGCCGAATAAGGCCTCGGCCGATGAAATCCGAATAAAACTCAGTGAGCTTTGCTATAAAACCATCTCTTCTGACTATGTTGAAGATAAAAAACACATCGACCTTTCAGCCGAGCCGCTCATCATTGTGTGTGCCGCCGGTGCAAAGGATATCGTCATTGGTGATATCGTTAAAGATACCGCCATCTTTCATGCTCACAAGGCGACACCCATCGTTATTGCAGATGAAGGTGAGGAGCGCTTTAATCCGTATGCCGCCGATGTTTTTCACGTACCGCCCGTCGATCAGCATCTGGCACCTATTGTCAATACCCTGGCAGGGCATATTTGGGGCTATTATGCAGCGCTGTCCATCAACGAAGGATCTCACTTTTTTTATCGCTTCCGCCAGGATATTCAGAAAATTGCAAACAAATATATCCAGAAGGGACTCGATATTTTCGAAATCATCAACGAAAAAACATTCAGAGAGAAGATCGTCAGTTTTGATAATGAATTTCGACATAAAAAAGCCGCCTATCGCTTTTCGGCCACCCTAGGGGTCGAGGCTTCATCTGATTTAACATTGTTGTCCAAATATCTGGCCGGCAAACTCCCCGCATCTGATTTCGTTGTCGATTTCGGTATAAAGGGGACGGCCGGCAATATGCTGAACACCCTTTTTGATTGTCTTAGTAAAACGATCAACCAAATGGCCCGCCCCATAGATGCCATCAAACATCAGGCCAAAACCGTGACCGTGGGGACCAGTCGGATCGGTGAAAAAATTGAAGGAATCCTTTTTGAGGCGCTGGCTGCCAATAATTTTAACATCTCTCAAGTTGTCAATCGCAATATTTTGGTTCTTAAAAATCTTCAGGCGATCATTGCCGAGATTGATGGAATGACCCTTTATCACGTCGAAGGGCTTAACCTTTTGGGCGAGCCGACGGACGAATCGAGTATAACCATCACTAAAAAAGAAGGCACATCGAAAAATATCCGCTCCAGGGTCGAAACGGACAGCCGTCTTCAGGGCACCAAAAAAATAATTGTTCAGCAGGGAAATGCTTATATCGGCAAAGGCATTATAGACGGCCGCAGTATCCTGATCATCCCCATCATATCCGCCTCTCCCGAAACACCGAATTTAATCGAATATCTCCTGTTGTTCAACATCGCCTTTCATGAAAACATCCCGCTCCCCGTTAAAATAAAGGCCTTGGGCGGAAAGTTCGACCATATCAAAAACATCGTCCATGAAAACAGCATCAAATGGGACAATAAATACCTTGAGCGAATTGAAATCGAAGAACTTTTTGGCCGATCAGCGGAGAAGATCGGCGATTTTATTGTTTCAAGCCTAACCTAGGATTTCCATGGACCCTGCACTTCTGATTCCGACACCCGATCCCATTCCCGCCCACAGAGCCTGGTTCGAATTTTTTTTGATTCTCACCTTCATGCTCCACCTTCTCTTTATGAACATCATGGTAGGCAACGGTATCATTGCCTTCTTTTATGCCTTCCGGCGCCCATCTGAACCCAACCTCGATGCCTTACAAAAAGACATTTCTAAAAAATTGACCTTTGTCATCGCCTTTACCATCAATCTGGGTGTGGCTCCGCTTCTGTTTTTGCAGGTTCTTTACGGCCATTTTTTATATGTCAGTTCGCTTTTAATGGGGGTATTTTGGTTGTCCGGTGTTGGCCTGTTGATTGTGGCCTACTACATTGCCTACCTTTATAAATTTCGATTTGATCGGTTGCAGAACCTGCGAATCTATTTTATCGGCGCAACGGTTCTGCTGCTCATGATAATCGGCTTTCTATTTACAAACAACATGACCCTCATGCTTTCACCATCGGCCTGGATCCGATATTTTAATAATCCCCACGGAACGTTGCTCAATCTTGGCGATCCAACCTTATGGCCTCGATTTTTCCATTTTATGACCGCCTCGGTGGCAATCGGGGGCCTCTTTATCGCGCTGACCTGGCGACGAAAAGAACGCCGGGGCATACCGCAGGCAAGTGAAAACATTATCTTAGGGATGAAATGGTTTACCGGTGCCTCCATCATTCAGATCGCTTTAGGAATATGGTTTTTACTTTCCCTCCCGGCATCTGTCGGAGCGCTTTTTTGGGGCGGAAGCGGTTTACATACCTCTGTTTTGTTAACCGGTTTTATCGGGGCGTTAATCGCCGTTGGGTGCGGAGCTAAGCGCAAGGTCCTACCGGCCGCCATCGTGACGCTTCTGACGGTGTTGGACATGATCATTTTAAGGGATCTGGTGCGATCGGCTTACCTGCAACCCTATTTTCGCATTTCGGATTTAAAACTTATTCCGCAAGTGTCGCCTTTGATCCTTTTTCTGGTCACGCTGGGAATCGGTCTGGGGGCCGTAATCTATATTCTAAGGCTGGCATACAGAGCTGAAAAGGATTTCCGTAAGGCTTAACCCTAAATGAGCGAAGGTTGAGACCTAACCATGTTCCTACACTATCCGGTCTGGAACCTTGAATTTTTCGGCGGTGGATTCTTAATCGCCGTAATCGCCGTAATCCACGTCTATGTTGCGCATTTTGCCATCGGCGGTGGCCTGTTTCTGGTTTTGACCGAAATCAAAGGCATCCGCGAAGACTCCCCGGCGATCCTTCAATTTACCAAGCGGCATACCACATTTTTTCTTCTGCTGACCATGGTTTTTGGCGCTATCACCGGTGTCGCAATCTGGTTTACGATCTCCCTTCTCAACCCCGCCGCCACTTCGTTCCTCATCCATACCTATGTTTTCGGCTGGGCCATCGAATGGGTTTTTTTCACAGGCGAAATTGTGGCGCTGTTCGTCTATTTCTACACCTTTGACACGATGGAGAAAAAAGCCCACCTCAGGGTCGGTTGGCTCTATTTCATTTTCGGGTGGCTATCGCTTTTTGTGATCAACGGTATTCTTAGTTTTATGCTCACCCCCGGAAAATGGCTCGTGAGTCATCATTTCTGGGACGGCTTTTTTAATCCGACTTTCTGGCCTTCGCTTATATTCAGAACCTGTATGGCTTTTATGCTGGCGGGGCTTTTTGGGTTTATCACCTCGGTTTTTATCGCGGAACAAAACTTTCGCGATAAAATGACCCGCTACTGCGCGGGGTGGCTGATTATGCCCCTGTGCCTGTTGCTCCTTTCGGGCTGGTGGTACGCGCAAGCGCTGCCTGCATCTCAAAAAGCGATGATTTTCGCTCGCTCGCCCGAGATCATCCCTTTTCTGAAGGCGTTTTTCTATATCTCACCGGTTATTTTTGTGATCGGCATTATGATGGCCATACGCCTGCCGCAACCCTTTAAAAAAATATTGGCTTTTGGCCTTTTGGCTATCGGGCTGGCCTATATGGGCTCATTTGAATGGATTCGCGAGGCCGGCCGCCGGCCATATATCATCTATGGCCATATGTTCTCCAACTCCGCTTTGGTAGAAGATCAAAAGGCCATTCTCAAAACCGGTGTACTAAAATCCGCCCGCTGGGCAAAAATCAAAGACATTACACCGTCCAACCAGATCAAAGCCGGGCAGGAAATATTCCGGCTTCTTTGCATGTCCTGCCACTCCATTGGCGGCCCCATGAATGACATACGCGCCCTTACCCGCAAATACCCACACTTGGGAATAAAAGCCATGCTGGTAGGCCTCGGTAAAATCAATGATTATATGCCTCCTTTCCTGGGTAACACACCTGAAAGAGATGCGCTGGCCGCCTATCTGGCCCAACGGCTTCACCGCAAAAAAGAAAGGGCTTTGCCCTTACCGCCGTCCAAATCGTTGCCGCTTAAAATTTCGACTTTCGATCCGCAAAAGGATGAATATATCCTTTTGGCCTGGGCCAATAAGGGGATGCACTTTGTTTCCGACAGTGATCGTTATTTCAGTTTGGCTGCCCCTGGAAACACCATTATGGCCCAGCTGATCAAACGAGGAGAAACGCCGGAAATGGTCACTGAAAATGTCGTTCTGACCTATCGCATCGAAAGCGGATTTAGCACGCCTTCCCGGCAAGTCGCATTCTGGCAATTTTCACCGGCCTTGATGGGTCGCAGAATCCCGGCCGATACCGGCCTATCCGGGAATAAAACAAACGGAAAGCTCATTTTTGACGATGCGTTAGGCGCCCATATCGCCCGGAAAGTCCCCTTGATACCTTATCCCGACAACACCGGTTTTCATCCCTATCCCCTGGTTACGATCGAAGCAAAGGACCCGTCAAGCGGAGAAACTTTAGCCACAATTCAATTTACGGCTCCGGTTTCTACGGAAATGGGCTGCCGCAACTGCCACGGCGGACCATGGCGCAAGGCCGACCGGGCGGGAATTTCGGACCCGACGGCCGCCGATATCCTGACGGTTCATGATCGCATCAATCGCACCCATCTGGGGCAAACGGTCCAATCCGGACAACCGCAACGCTGTCAGGCGTGCCACACAGATGCTGATGCTGAATCAGATAAACAAGATTTAAAAGCACTCAACCTGTCGGCCGCCATGCATGGATTTCATGCCAATGTCATGCCGGAAACCGACAGCCAGACCTGCGGTTTATGTCATCCTTCCGGTAGGGGCACGTTTACTAAGGGCTTGCGGGGAATTCATTCCGAACTCGAATTCGAATGCACAAACTGCCACGGTTCGATGACTGCACATGCCTTGAGTTTACTGAAGGCCGAAAGAATGGCCGGGAAAAAGAGCGCTGACAGGCTCATTACGCATCTTGGACCTGGCTCGGATCTTCCCATAAACGAAATCAGCCCTCGCAAACCATGGGTCAATCTTCCTGACTGTTTAAATTGCCACGTCGATTTTGACCCCCCTGAAAACGATACGTCTTTTAACCAGTGGACCGAAACCGAATCGGACCTGTACCGCATGCGGACCGGTGATGGCGGGATCATGTGCGCGGCCTGCCATGGCGCACCGCATGCAATCTATCCGGCCACCAACATCTTCGGAAACAACCGTGACAATATTCCACCCATGCAATACCAAAAGAATCCTTATCCCATGGGGGCTGATGAAGGCTGCCGCGTCTGTCATACGATTGACATGCAAGAAGAGACTCACCACCCCAACTCGCTGGCCATGTTTCGAAACACCCGCTAGTGTAGTGTCCCATATGAAATTTACAAAATTCAGATTAATTTTATAGTTCTTCCTTTTCCATAATGGAATGTTTAAATCCCAAATCATAAAATACAATGTATCAAATTCAAAACGTTTGGGTCATTGGGGATTGGAATTTGGATATTGTTTGTTATTTGGTATTTGTTGCTTGAAATTTTTTTATTCACGATTGGCATATAACATGCTGTGTGGTATAAAATTAGGCAGTAAATTGCTTTTGGCACCCCATGTCGGAAATTTTCAGAAATGGAGGAGTATTCATGGAATTAACCGAAACCCTAAAACGCAACCTTGCCAGCAAGGCGGTTCGCAATGTTCAACGCGGTTATGCGGAAGATGAAAAGGGGCGCGGATTGTTTCGTCCCGACATCAAATTGGATTTGCAGCGCTCGCGGTTGATGACAGAATCTTTCAAGGCCTCCGATGGCCAGCCCATGGTTATGCGGCGGGCCAAAGCCCTGTCCCATGTCTTAAACAACATGGATATTTTCATCAGGGACTGGGAACGCATCGTCGGTTATCAGACATCCAGCCCCGAAGGACTTTTTCACCCGATCGATATGAACTGGAGATCCGTTCAAAGGCTTGTCAACAGTGAAGGCGGCAAAACGCTGCTGGATGATGAAGAGCGAAAGGAACTCGACGAACTGTGTGCATATTGGAAAGGGAAATGCATGAGCGACCGGCAACAAGCGCTTTTTAGCGGAGATCTTGCCAAGTACTGGAAATATGAGGGGACCTTTTTGGTGACCCATCTGTCCGAACTCGGCATTCCCGATTATGAGGACCTTTTTAAAACCGGCCTCAAGGAAAGAATCCGAAGCGCCGAAAAGCGGCTTGACGAAATCGACCAAACGATTCCCCCCGACTATGTGGATCAGAAGGAATTCCTCCAATCGGTCGTTATTGCTTTACAGTCCGTCATCGATTTCGCCAAACGCTACGCCGCCCTGGCAAAGACCAAAGCCGATTCGGAAACAAACCCGCAAAGAAAAAAACAACTGCAGGAGGTGGCCCGGACCTGTGAATGGGTTCCGGCCCAGCCCCCGCGCACATTTTTAGAGGCGGTTCAATTTTTCTATTTTATTCATCTGGTGCGATACCTGGAGTATTCCACCCTCGGCATTGGTATTCGTTTGGATTACATTTTCGGTCCCTACTATCAAAGGGATCTGCTAAATGGGTTGATCACCAAAGAAGATGCCCTCGAAATTCTTCAACTTCTGTGGGCCAAATTCCTGGAGCTGGGTCTGGTCTATTCACCTTTGGTGACATCGGTTTATGGTGGTGTCGCTTCGCTTCAGGCGCTCACCATCGGCGGGACAGACAGCCAGGGAAACGATGTGACCAACGATCTCACCTATCTTGCACTTGAAGCCGGAAAGACCATGAAAACGATTGAGCCGAGTATCGCCTTAAGGGTGCATGCGGGTACCCCGGATGAACTCCTTTCTCAGGCGACGGATGTCATCCGAGCCGGGATCGGCTACCCCTCACTCTTCAATGATGACGCTTTGATTCCTTTACTGGAAAAATGGGGTGTGCCGCCTGAAGAAGCCCGAGGGTATGCGGTATCCGGATGCGTTTATATGGAAATCCCCGGCAAGAATATTACCCGCCGCGTGGTCGCGTATTTTGTTTTGGCCAAATGCCTGTGGTGGGCCTTGCATCAGGGAGTTGATCCCAAAACCGGTGAGCAGTGGGGTGCCGAAACACCGGATACGGCAACATTTAAATCATGGCAAGATGTTTTTGAGGCCTACCTGGAACAGGTCAACTTTTTTACGACCAAAATTGCTCAGATAGAAAACACTTCCCGGGATCTCTATGCCAAATACTGCCCGCGTCCTTTTTATTCGGCGGTTGTTGAAGGCTGTATTGAGAAGGGACAAGAATGCAAACAGTGGGTCTATCCCTCCATGGTTCACGACATGACCATCGTTATCGGCACCACAAATGTGGCTGATTCCCTGGCCGCCATTAAAAAGGTGGTTTTTGAAGATAAATTGCTAACCCTCCCGGAGCTGATAGAGATTATGGACCGGAACTGGGAAGACCGGGAGGACATCCGCCAAGCGTGTCTCAAGGCTCCCAAATACGGAAATGACGATGATTTTGCCGATTTAATTGCCCGCGAAGTGCACCACGGCTCTGAGGCCGTCATGGAAACGGTCACGGACCGTTTTGGCTTTTCCATGCGAGGGGATGGGAGTGCGGTTTCAGCCACCTACGGCCTTGCGGTCAACACGCCGGCCACACCCGATGGCAGACTGGATGGGGAAGGCTTTTCTGACTCAACCTTGGCCCCCCAGCCGAGTATGGACATTAAGGGACCCACAGCCGTCCTGAACTCCTGTGCCAAAATCGATACCCTGCAGACGTATAATCACCTTTTAAACCAGAAATTTCTACCCGAATTTCTGGAGGGTGACCTGAAACCGGTATTCCTCAATTATCTAAAGACCTGGAGGGAAAAAAAGGTTCCTCATATCCAGTTTAATGTGGTGGACAAACAAACACTCCTCGATGCCCAGGAATACCCCGACGAATATCGGGATCTCATTGTAAGGGTTGCGGGTTACAGTGCCTACTATGTCGAGCTCTCAAAGGGGCTGCAGGATCATATCATCGACAGGACGGAGCAGTCCCTATAGTTTGCCTATTCTTGAGCATACCGAATGCATCCTTCTCATACCAAGGGCCTCATCTTTAACATACAAAGATTCAGTATTCATGATGGGCCGGGGATTCGAACCACCGTCTTTATGAAGGGTTGCCCCTTGCGATGCCGCTGGTGTTCCAATCCTGAATCGTTCGATTCATCTCCTGATTTGATGATAAGAGACATTAATTGCAGAGGATGCGGCGCCTGTGTCGAGGCCTGCCCAGCAGGGGCGATCATCGTGACTCCCGAAGCGGGACGGAAAGTGGCACGCGAAAAATGCGACCGCTGTCTTAAATGTGTTGATGCCTGTATCTATGACGCTCTAAACACTTGCGGACGTTATATGGAAGTCAAAGAAGTTCTCGCCGAAGTCATCAAAGACGAGGCTTTTTATCGAAACTCCGGAGGCGGTTTAACGCTGTCGGGAGGAGAAGCCTTGGTGCAAGCCGAATTTGTTGGAGATCTGCTCAAGACCGCCAAACAGACGGGATTACATACGGTTTTGGATACGACGGGGTATGCACCGTGGAAAATAATGAAACATCTCCTTGCTTGGGTCGATTTAATCCTTTGGGATGTCAAGCATCTCGATCCCGGGGAACATAAAAGAGCAACCGGGGTGAGCAATAGTCTGATCCTTAAAAACCTTAAAAAGGCATCCAGGATAACGGACATATGGCTGCGCATACCATTGATTACAGGTTTCAACGATTCGGATGCGCACGCCCAGGATTTGGTTGTTTTGGGAAAGTGTGTGAATGCCAAAAAAATCTCTTTGCTACCTTACCATGAAGGCGGAAAAAGCAAAAGCGAGCAGTTGGGTCTGACCTATCCCCTGCCGCAGGCCAAAGCACCTGCAAAAGAAGTGATTGATCATCTGCAAACGATTTTTGAAAAAGAAGGGATTAAAACCGCCATCGGTAATTAGGGTTCGCTTTCCATTGCGGCACTGACCATGGCCTGGACGTTTTCGAGTTTTGCATTGGCGGGTATATCGCACCCGGATTGCAGGATGAAGCCTTCGGGACCCAAATTGCGAATTAATTTACGACAATAGTTGAAGACATCATCGGGGGTATCAAAAGCAAGCATTGCGGGGGGAACATCTCCCATAATACAAAAAAGATCGCCCAAAATCTCCTTGGCCCTGAAAATGTCGGTATCGCCGTCAAGTGCGACGATGACCTTGCCTTGAGGCAATTCCTTAAAGCGCTCCAGCTCACGATCCCAATTTCCATCAAGATGCAAAAGTGCAATCAAGCCGGTTTCAATGACCTCATAAACAAGCTGTCTGAAATAAGGCCATTCAAAGCGGCTCCACATCCGGGGTGAAAGCATAAACGGAGCTGCCGTCCAGCCGCCTACCCAAGCGGCCGCACAACCCATTTTTTTGGCCCGTTTACACTCACGTTGTGCAAGGTGGGGGGCTATTTGATTCATGACCGCTTCAATTTTGTCCGGGATACTTGTCAAGTCGAGGAAAAACTTTTCCAATGACCGCGATCCGCAAAGGAGTTCAAAGGGGGTCGTAATCGTGCCCCCGGTCAACACTGGAACACCTTCCTGAGCCCATAAACCGACGCTGTCGACACGTTCCTGGTTGGCAGGTAGAAGGCTGGGGGCGGCATCATCATATACACGCTCTAAAAGAAATTTTTGAAAAAAATCCGGCCAGCCAACCTCCAGAATCTCATCAAAATCGTCAATTTTCATCAATTCGCTCTCTACCACCTGCCAAATATCATCGGGAGGCAAATCGATCCCGGGTACCTGTACTTTGGCTCCATAGGAGTAGCTCAATCCATAGGGTGAAGAGGTACCGTAGTTAATCGCATCACCGCCACCGATCCTTCTGTAGGCCTCGATCATCGTCTCGGTGGCCTTAAGCGGAGAGCTGATAAATTCAGCCATTTGAGTATGAGTGACCCGGGCTGCAAAGGCCGAATACTCAAGCACGACCGGAATCCGGTCCGGCTTTTCAAGCGCAACGGCTTGGGCGATCCGAACCCGGCGTTCTTTTAGTAGAGAATCTTCTTTCATTGGTCTAACCTTCTACCAGTATTGATAGAAATTACAATAAAATTAATGGTGTGAAAATACTGGATGTCCGTAACATTTGTGCATTTGCAAGCTACAATTTATCCGCCGCGATCCGTCTTACCCCTTGAATTCGTGCAGATTTAACCTATATTTAATGCTAAAAAGGAAAAAAGAATCATGAAATGGACCCCCGAAGCTGAAACCGCAATTAAAAAAGTACCCTTTTTTGTACGCAAAAAAGTGCGCGCCCGGGTTGAAAAAGAAGCTCATGAATTGGACCGGAAGATTGTATCCATTGCCGATGTCAAAGCGACCCAAAAACGCTATCTTTCCAATATGAGTGCCGACATTAAAGGTTATCAACTCGACATTTGCTTCGGGCCAAATGGTTGTCCTAACCGGGCCAATGAGGGCGACACATTGCTTACATCACTCGAAGATCTCCTGCAGAAAGAAGACCTGCTCGGCTTTTTAAAGGAACGCGTCGAGGGCGATCTCAAATTTCATCACGAATTACGAATTTCCCTGGCCGATTGCCCCAATGCCTGTTCCCAGCCGCAAATTAAAGATATCGGCATCATCGGCGCCTGTTCACCGATCCAAACCGATGAGACCTGTACCCAGTGTGAAGCCTGTGTGGAAGCCTGTAAAGAAGATGCCGTTATACTAAATGATGAGGGGCCGGAGATCGATTATGCGCCTTGCGTTAATTGCGCAAAATGTATCCAAGCCTGTCCCACCGGTACCCTCGCCGAAGGCAAGAAGGGATTCCGGGTACAACTGGGCGGCAAATTGGGACGACACCCGCAGCTCGCCCGTGAACTACCGGGAATTTACGATGAAAATCAGGTGATGCAAATCGTCAAAGACTGTATCGATTTCTACAAACAAAACAGCCGTCAGGGAGAGCGATTTGCAGAGCTTTTTAAAGAAAAAGAGTTTGAAACCTTTGTAAGGCGTTACGCCGTGAGCTGAATAAAATGCCGTTTGTCACCGTTCCAGGTTTAAGAGGGAAGGTCTATATCCCAGTTGACAAAACGGAATGCTCAAAAAAGCATCCCTGCCGGGATTGCTATTCCTGCCAGATGTGCAGCGACGACCGCTGTGAAGTATGCCGCGACCACGGTGCCTGCCTAAACCCTCAAAAAAAGTGCCAAGGTGGATCAGATTCTTAGATTGAATGATACTTAATCGGAAGCACCCGGCTTCGTCAGAGGGAAGGGTTTACTGTTTGAAGATCTGTTTTGGAAAAATCGTCTCCCTTGAAAAGGAGAGGCTCCCCGGATATTTTGCTCAGTGCATAAGCACAGCAGTCACCAATATTTAACCCGGCTGGATGCCGCCCTTTTCCGTATTCGCGCCAGGCCGCTTTTGCCGATTCCGTCTGCTCATGGTCCAAGGCAACGATTTCAATCTGCAACCGATGCAAGAGGAGTTCCAATTCGCGGCCACCCGCCTCCCCTTTTTTTGCTTCAATAACGACGCCTGCCTCCAAAGCGGAAAAGGCGCTCATCAATCTTTTGGAATCATTCGCAATGGCTATTGCAAAGGCTTCTGCCTCGGATTCCCCCAGGAGGATTGCAATAATGGCAGATGTGTCTAAGACCATTAGTCCAAAAGACCCGAATCATTATATCCTAAAATGTCTTCAGGCCTCCGTTGATCAAGGTCAGGCATTGAGCCGCAGCGCTTGGAAATTGCCATGATTTCACGGACCAGATCCGTGGGCTGACGCCTTCCTTTCAGCCGCTCAAGCCGTTCTTCTAAAGCGTGGGTGATGGCCTGGGTGAGGTTTTCCCCACTTCTCGCTGCTACCTCTCTCGCGAGTTGTTCTGCACGTGCATTTCTAATACTCAAGGGCATTTCAATACCACCTTACTGTATGTATATAAAATATATAAGAGTATAGATTATATAAATCAGGCTGTCAATCTTTTTGATAGTTCGGAAACAAGAAATTATTTGCTAAGGTTAACACATTAAACCCTATTTGAGCGAAAGCTCAGGTTGCCCAAGATCCTAGACGTCCAAGGGCGACGCCATAGTAAACTATTGCGAGCCCTTGGCAACGACGGAGATGGGGTGACACGGGCTTTCCTGTAAGGTAAACAAAATGAAGAGTCTGAAAGATATTTAGATCTCACCCATAGAAGAGCGATAAAATGTAAAATGAGACTAAAAATGTGCAATAATTTTAAAAAGATGAAGTGTTTCTTCATTTTGTTTACGCTCATTTAGGGTTAAAGGTAGTAGCGCATTATAGGCCGTGTCTCTGAACGGCGGGCGACCTCTTTAAACCCGGCCTTTAAAAATGCACCCGCAAGGCCGGTCCAGGCAAATACATCAGGCATTTTATCTTTTTTGGGTTCAATCGGATAGCCTTCGAGGATATCGCCGCCTTCCTGTTTTACAAATTCGATTGCGGCCTTTAGAAGCAGAACACTCACGCCTTTTTGTCTGTGTTGTTTGTCGATGAAGAAACAGACGATCGACCACACCGGCTTCTGATCGACTTTTTTTAGTATTCGCGATCGATTCAGTACCGGAAAATCGTCCCGTGGAGCCACCGAACACCACCCGATCGGTATTCCTTTGCGGTAAGCCAAAATTCCCGGCACCTGGCCCGACGCCACAACCGCTTTCATGGCACGTCTGTTGCCCGCACCTTTTTGCTTTTCAAACTCTGATCGGGTAATGCGCCAGTGCATGCACCAGCATCCGCCGCACGCGCCCCGTTCGCCGAAAAGCTGTTCAAAATCCATCCATTGTTTGGATTTTAGCGGTCGAAACTCCATGAATGCCTCTTATTTGAAAGTTCTAACTCGTGTCCATCCACAAATGGTCTTTTTTGCATTGTACGGCGTTCTCCGCAGGTTTCCGGTTGCGACGTACACTGAGTACGCCTCACCGCAAACCTTTGTGCGGCCTTGTCCAACACAAAAAATCCACATTTCTGAATTGGACACATTCAAGTGTCATTATTTAGTCGTGGATGGATACTAATCGGTATCGATGCTCGTTATGTATTCATCTAAATTTTGGACCTTGGCATAGGCACCAGCCAATGCGGCCATAAAAGCCCCGTGGACTGCGGCGGCGGCTATTTTTTCATCGCCGAAAACCAAATCCCGTGTGGCGCAGGCATCGTGTACCAGTGTGCATTTAAATCCGAGATCGGCGGCGGCGCGCGTGGTGGCATCGATGCACATATGACTCATGGCACCGCATATGACGACCTGCTCCACCTGGTTGTTTTTTAACGCTTCCGCAAGTGAAGTTTCGCGAAAGCTGTTGGGATAATGTTTTTGGATCACTTTGTCATCCGCCTCAGGTGCCACACTTTGATGAATTTCGGCTCCTGCGGTATCAGGACGAAAAAAGGGGGCCTTTTCGCTCGGCGCCACATGCTGGATGTGGAAAGTCGGCCATTTGTTTTTACGGAACAACGCCAATAACTTTTGTGCATTTTTGCCGGCCTCTTCCATTCCGACCAGTTCCATCCGTCCGCCTTGAAAATAGTCGTTCTGTATATCGACGAGTATCAATCCGGTTGTCATCTCACCCCTCCTTTACTGGTACACTTCCAAGCTATAGATGTTGGGGAGGAGAGTGAGCCCTTTAGG
>CAZHAH010000067.1:0-27282 GCA_964530095.1 uncultured Desulfobacteraceae bacterium
CGGGATCTCCGCTTCGCTCCGACAAGCCACGGGGAATGCACTCGCTGTTGCGGTTCGATCCGATCGAAGTCCGTTTTTTAAAACTAATCCATTGCAAAAAAAGAAGATTCTTATATAGTCGATCACCTCATGCAAACAATTCGAAATGATTCCCTTACTATCCGAAATCCCTGATTCTTTAGAGAGTGATAGTGGTGCGAGGAGATAAGAGAAAAGGATGAAAAAAGAACATTTAGTCGGTGTCAAAACCACAATGATTTATTGCCTGCCCACCTGCCCGGCTAAAGCGGCATTGCCGCAAAATATTAT
Organism: uncultured Desulfobacteraceae bacterium; assembly: GCA_964530095.1. Taxonomy (GTDB): domain Bacteria; phylum Desulfobacterota; class Desulfobacteria; order Desulfobacterales; family CAZHA01; genus CAZHAH01. The sequence continues at coordinate 310 of CAZHAH010000067.1, forward strand.
GTGTTTTGAAACAGCAAGCCAAGCCGAAAGGGAGGGTTATCGCCCCTGCAAAAGATGTTTCCCGGATTTTCCTCCTGGAATGTGGATTGATAAGGGGGCTTCGGTTTTATTACCGCCACCTAAAGAATTTGATTTTAGAAAGTGTTTGAAATTTCTGGCCCGATCTTCCAAGGAACCCTGCCACAGGATCAAGCAGGATATCCTTTACAAATTACTGAAATTTGACCACGACTTTGTGTTACTGAAAATCCATCTTCAACATAAAAATGCGATGTGTATTGATTTTTTGACGCCGCGTCCCAAAAAATCAATCCGTGCCAGGGCTGCCAAATATGTTTGGGAGTGGTTTGATCTGGGAACCGACCTCAAACCGTTTTATCGGATGGCAAAGCAGGATGCTGTTTTGAGACCACTTGCGAATAAGTACTACGGCCTCCGAATCCTGACTATGCCTGATTTGTTTGAAGCAATATGCTGGGCCATAATGGGGCAGCATATCAACGTTCAATTCGCCTTTACCCTGAAGAAGCGTTTTGTAGAATCTTTTGGAGAAAAATTTCATTTCAATGAAAAGGCCTTTTATTTGTTTCCGACTCCGGAAGTGATTTCAAAACAAACGGTGATCAAACTAAAAAAATTCCAATTAACGGGGAAAAAGTCGGAGGCTATTATTGATGTTGCCAAAAAAATGGAAAGCGGGGCTTTGACCAGAAACATCTTGCTATATAAAAATGAAGTCAAATCAGCCAAAGAAGAATTGATGCGTCTGCGGGGCGTGGGAAAATGGACGGCCGATTATGTCTCCTTGAGATGCCTAAAGGATCCCTATGCATTTCCTGTTGATGATGTGGGGCTACAAAATGCAATCAAAGAACAATTGGGCCTGAGTCAAAAACCCACCGGCAAGGAAATCTGCGGATTTTCATCCTCTTGGAAAAACTGGGAGGCTTATGCGGCCTTTTACTTATGGAATTCGCTGGCATGAAAATGTATCGTGTAAATCCTGTCGGAAAATAGAAGCTGAAATATTACCTAATTTATTAAGGAGAATGATATGGCACTTGACATTTATGAAAAACTTGCCGAGGCCTTGGACAGGCTTCCCAATGCGTTTCCCAGAACACCATCGAACGTAGAGATACGGCTTCTGAAAAAGATCTTCTCACCAGAGGAGACGTTAATTGCCGCACAACTGAGTGAAGAATTGATCCCCCTTGATGGTATAGCTGAAACTGTGGGGCTGCCTCTTGAAGATACAAGAGACCGATTGACTCTGATGGCAGATCGTGGCCTTGTGTGGCTTGACAAAAGCGCTTTTGATCCGGATTATGATCATGACAGACTGATTCAAGCTGAAAATCCAAGTTTTCGTTTGGTACCTTTCATTGTGGGAATCTTTGAAAGTACTATCAGCGAGTGGGATCATGAGTTTATTCATCTCCTTGAAGAATACTTGGCGGATGGTGGGGCCGCGGGGATCATGCAACCACATCCCAGCATACATCGGGTTCTGCCGGCACAAGGGGCGGTAAAGTTTGAGCGAATCCTTCCCTATGAGGATGTTCGTGAAATTCTCTTGAATCCCGACAATAAGAAATTCCGTGTCCGCGATTGCCAATGCCGTAAAGCCCAGGATTTTCGAGGAAATCGTAAATGTGATTTTCTAATGAGCGCATGTCTCAGTTTTTCCACGCTTGCTCATGCTTCCACGCCACCGAATAAAGCTGAAATCTCTCGGGAAGAAGCCTTGGATCTCCTTGATCAGTGTAAAGAGGCCGGCCTGGTGCATACCGTTACCAATGTAGTGAAGGGGATCAACTACATCTGCAACTGTTGCGGGTGCTGCTGTGAAATGCTGCGGGGAATAAACGAGTGGGGTATCGAGAACTCAGTGGCTGCCTCCAGTTATTTCGCCGTTATTGATCCTGATGAATGCCTTGGTTGTGAAACCTGTATAGAACGATGCCAGGTGGGTGCGATCTCTGAACAGGCCGGGGTGGCTGTCGTGAACCGGAAACGCTGTATCGGATGCGGGTTGTGTGCCACGGGTTGCCCTAATGAGGTGGCCAAACTTTATAAGAAGCCTGAAGCGGAAATCATTCATCCTCCCGCAGATTTTACAGCCTGGGGGCATGAACGCCTGCAAAACAGGGGTTTGCTCGGATAGCTGCCCTCCCATCTGCTCAGTGTCACTTCTCGCCTTCGAGCATCACCAAAGCGTCGGTGGAGGCCCCTTCAATCCAAGCGGGCACTTCTTTTTCAGGTTTTTCTTCTTCGGATCCGTCTATTTCTTCATTTTGCCCAGCGGCAGGGGCCGTGTTGGAATTGCCTGCAACCAGCGCCACAATTTGACTAACATAATAACGCATCTCTTGCGCCTGGGCGATCATCTCTTCCGAGGCGCTGGCCGATTCTTCGGCACTGGCCGCGTTTTGCTGAACGACTTTATCCATGTTGATAACGGACTGGTTTATCTGTTCAATCCCCTGAGACTGCTCTTTGGAGGCCGAGGCAACCTCGGCCACTAAGCCGCCGACTTTGGTTTCATCCTCAGCCATTCTTTGAAAAGCAGCATTGGTTTTGCTTACTAAGGCGGAGCCCTTGTTAACCCGCTCCACAGTCCCCTCGATAAGCCCGGCGGTGTTTCTGGCGGCATCGGCCGCCCGCATGGCCAAGTTTCGGACCTCGTCCGCTACCACCGCAAAGCCGGCTCCGGCTTCACCCGCTCTGGCAGCTTCGACCGCCGCGTTTAAGGCCAACAGATTGGTCTGGAAGGCGATTTCATCAATGGTTTTGATGATTTTGGAAGTTTCTTCGCTGGCTTTTTGTATGGCCTCCATGGATCCCGTCAGTTCAGACATGGAACCGTTTGCCTCTGCCATGGTCAGGTTGCTTTGCTTGACTAGATTGTTAGCCTGATTGGAATTTTCTGCATTCTGCTTGGTCATGGAAGACATCTCTTCCAACGATGAGGATATTTCTTCGATGGAGGCGGCTTGATCAGAAGCACCGTCTGCCAAAGACTGGCTGGCCGATGATACCTGCCCTGAAGCCGTCGTGACATGATCAGATCCTTGGGAGAGACCTGATATTACCCGGTTCAAAGGCTGGGTTATCCCCCGAGTTGTCAAAAAAGCAAAACCTAAACCCAGTAGGACCGCCATTAGGGCACAGATCAACATAATTCGGTTGGCCCAGCTGGCCCGCTTTTGCATCATTTTTTTTTGTTCGGACAGGGCGTCACTGCAAACCTTTTGAGCTTCCTGGGCCGCCTGAAGCATGCGCTTGTCGGCTTCCGTTTGAGTGTCCATCATCTGGGCAAATTGATCAAACGCGGCTGAATAGGCTTTAACCGCCACCGAAGCGGCATCGACCTGCTGAATGCTTTTTTCGGATTGAACTAGAGCGCTTATCTCTTTACCCAGCTTAGGGATTTGACCCGTTATGCGGCCGACGGCCTCGAAGTATTGCCTGTCGCCGGAAAGAATAAATTCTTTTTCGTTTTTACGGGCTTCAAAGAGCCATTGGGTAATGCGGTTGGCTGCGGCAACCACGGTTAATTTGTTCTTCAAGAAGGCATCGGCGGCTTGGCGGACATGTTGGAGTTCATTTTTTTGGGATTCCCTTATGGTTCGGGCGAGGTTCTCAAGATGTTTGGCAATTTTTTCCATTTCAGCTTCGGCGGCCGTCTTGGATACATGAATTTCCTGATATATTTTAAAAGCCGCCAGATACCCTTTGGCTTTTTTTAGAATCTTACCGATTCGCTTCCGTTCCTCAGTACCCGGAACAAAACGGAATGTCAGATCACGCGCGAAAAAAATAATACGCTTCACTTCCGCCGCTAGTTGCTCCTGATCGCCGGTTGCGCCGGCCGTCATGTATCCTTTGGCTTTGACCTGAACTGCCAAAGTCATTTTAATAATGCCATCCGCATCCTGCAAGGTTCTTAACTTGATATCCTTTAGCATCGGATCGGCGTTTTCATCCCCTTCCATTACAAGCAAGGCCACTTTTTGGCGTTCCCGGATTGCAGTGGCCTCAGCCTCCAGTGCTTCGGCATGGGTATCCATGGTTGCCACGGCCTCTTTTTGCCGGTTCGACAAATCGGTATAAGTTTTAAAGCTTTTAAGATATGCTTGGGCACCGGCAATGATCTGATCGGTTTGATTCTGGTGCTCGGTCTTGGTCAATTCGGACTTCATTTTTTGGGCTAGGGTGGAGATCTGTGTTGCCAGTTGCAGCAACCTCTTTTTGTGAGACTCAGCACCCTGCAGAATGAAACTCTTTTCGGCTGTGCGGGCGTCCAACAGCCATTTGATGATACGGTTGGCGTCATCTGCTTTGGCCAGATGGTCGTTGATTAAATCCGCATTTTGGGCCTGATCTTGGGCCAATTGAACCTCTTGGCTGGCGCGGATATTTTCGGCCTGTAGCAGGGCAACCTCGGCTTTGGTATGCATTTCATCCAAGGAAGCTTTTTTCTTTTGCTCCAGGTCGGCATACCCTTTAAAAGCCGTTTCATAATCATTGACTTTCCGGATGACGAGATCCATCTGTTTTTTGTTGGATGTTTGATCAAACTTGGTCTTGATCCGGAATGCCAGCGCCTTCACCCTGTTAACCTGCTCGATGGTCTTATCAGCGAAAGCCTTGTCGCTGCGAATGATAAAGTTTTTCTCCCATTGGCGGGCTGATAAAATGCCTTGGACAAGTTGATTCACGCTATCGGCGGTTTCGACCCGGCCGGAAACGCTCGACAGCCCATTCACTCCCACATAGGCGACTGCTGCCAGCAAGATAAGTACGATAATAAAACTACCGAAGATTTTGGAACCCAGTTTGAAACGATTAAGCATATTTTACGCTCCTCTCCATAAGCCATCTTTTAACAATTTAACCCAGTGCCAAATTTTTGATTACCTCTTCATCATAAATAATTATAGCAAGATTTATGCCGTAATAGTCCCGATAGAAAGAATATCCTGAAATGTAAGCGGGCGTTCCAATTTACTTATAATATCAGCCAGTTTTGAGTTTGAACAATCGGATTTGGTGCCTGCTGGAGATTGGGAAGCGGTTCTAAAGACAGTTCCTTGTGGCAATTTGTGTTAAAAATTTGACAGTCGTCAGTCGGAGATGGGTGGCGTTAACCCCGTGGTTTAAGGACTATAGTGTCCAATACGAAGAGGGCCAATGCGATCCAAATGAGAGCGAAGGTGATGGAGCTGATAAAGCTAAATGCCTCTCCGTAAAAGAAGACCGCCAGGATAAACATAAGACTTGGGCCCAGATACTGTAAAATGCCGATAGTACTCAACTGAAGCCTGCGCGCCCCGCTGGTGAACCACACCAGGGGAAAAGTGGTTACCGCCCCGGCAAGCACAAGAAGCGTGGTGGTCTGCCAATCAATCGACCCAAAGGCGATGTCCCCTTTTTGTCCCTGCCACAGTAAAAAAGCCAATGCAAAGGGAGCGATTAAGGTGGTCTCCACAAAGAGCCCGTTTACCGATTCGATGCGCACCGTCTTGCGGATGAATCCATAAAAGGCGAAGGTCAATGCCAATCCGAAGGCGATCCAGGGGAAACTGCCATAGTGAATGGTCAAATTGATTGTGCCGCCTGCGGCAAGCAGCACGGCCACGGCCTGCAGGGGCCTGAGCCGTTCCTTAAGGAATACGATTCCCAAAAGGACGTTCACGAGCGGATTGATATAATATCCGAGGCTCACCTGAAGTATGCGGCTTGTGCTGACAGCATAAATAAACACAAACCAGTTAACCGCCAAAAGAGTTGCCGATACAAAGAGCGTGCCCAAAATCCGCATGGACCCCAGTGCGGCAAAAAGATTCTTCCAGTCTCGAAATAGGGTAATCATCAATGCCACAAGCGGCACAGACCAGATCACCCGGTGGCAGAGCACCTCTTGCGGTGATACATGGACTACCGTCTTGAAATAGATGGGCACAATTCCCCAAAACCCGAAGGCCGCCAGGGCATAAGCCACACCAATTTTCCGGGAACGGTCAAACGACATGGAAACAACTCCGTTAACAATCATTAATCGCCCTTAGCGGCTAACCTGCAAGGTGCCGTATGGATTACCATTCAATTGCACCTTCAAACAAACTGTAAAACTTCCCATGTTCGATATTTTCTAGCATCCCATACAGAAGTTCTGCCGCTTCTTCAGGTGTCTTCTCCGCATCTGACGATGCGGAATCCGTTTTTAAACGGCCTGGATGAATTGAACAAATTTTCATTTCAGAGTTTTTAAACTCCCGGCACATACACTGTGTAAGCATATTTTGCGCTGCTTTCGCTATGCGATAAGAATATGAGCAGGAGATATGATCAAGCTGACCCGTTGATACTTTAGCTATTGAGCCAAACCGCGACGAGACGTTGATAATGGTTCCATCCTTTTTCATAAAGGGCAATACGGCCTGTGATACCCGTAAGGCACCCAAACAATGAACATTTAAGAGGAAAAGCACTTCATCTGCAGTCGTTTTAGAAAAAAAGGCACTATGGCCTCCAATTCCCGCATTGTTTATCAACACATCGATATTCCCGAAAGATTTTAAGGATTTATGAATCGAAATTTGTACATTATTGATCGTAATATCGGATATGATAGGAGAACATCGAACCTCACTGATTTTCTTTAAGCGCATCGCATCCTTTTTATTCCTCACCATGGCAACGACATTCCATTGGTTTAGAATAAAATGTTTGGTAAGAGCGAGACCAAATCCCCTGCTTGCACCCGTGATGAAAATTGATTTATTATTTTCTTCTATCATTTTTAGTTCATAATAAAACGCCGCGGCTTAACAGCCGCGGCAATCTATCAGCGCTATAAGGCAAAGCTTCGCTAGTAACCTGCACACAACTTTCGTACTTGATTTAAGGTCACTGAACAACACGGGACATTTATTTCTTTTTTTCTCTTTTCAATTTTCGTTTTTCTTTTGGATTAAGTTGGGCTTTTTTCTGTTGTTCCCTTTTGCCTTTGTCTCTTTTCCCCTTATCACCCATATCTGTTTCTCCTTGCTTGAAAATGAATTGTGCGGCGAAATCCCCAAGAACACTTCAGCAATTTCGCCAACTGGACTCGAAACAGACTATCACAGTTTGGTGGCTGTGTCCAGCCTGATGCCGGCACGCTCGCCGATTTCGCGTGCTTCCCATAACATCCCCGATAAACCGGGATCTTCGACTGGCATACTGCCAAACGCTGCGGGGTGTTTCAATTTTTTCAAAAAAAAACTTGACATGAACAAATTTTGACTTTATAATTAAGTTATTACTTAAACACTTAATTATATTGTTTTTGACCCATGGAAATAGAACCTTCCGAGATATTTAAAGTGCTGAGCGTGGAAACACGCGTAAAAATAATCGAGCTGCTGAAAGGCCAGGGCCCTTTAGGAGCTAAGGATATTGGAACAACCATAGGCATAACAACTGCGGCTGTATCCCAACACCTTAAAATATTAAAACAAGCAGGTCTGGTCAGAAGCGAGCGGAAAGGATACTGGATACCCTATTCGATAGATGAAAAAGCCATGGAAAATTGCCGCCAAATATTGAATGAAGTTTGTACGTGCGGATGCCAGGGAACAGGAAAATTCCGAGAAGTTGAATCAGAAATGTCGGACTTGGAATCGCTAAAAAAATATAAGAAAGAGCTTAATAAAGAACTGAATACGGTACGGCAAAGGGTAAAAGAGTTGAAGTCCAAAAAAAAGTAGGCAAATTTTTTTGCGCGTACATTTAAGTGTTTGCTTAATCGCTTAAACGGAAAGGAGGTGATCAAAATGGCAGAAAAAAAGAACGACTGTGGCTGTGGCTGCGTTCCGGTGAAACAAATCAGTGAAAAGCCAGCCAAAGACAAAAAGAAAACCAAAAAATCTAAATAGGTAAAACATTCCAAGGGGGATGGGAGTATTCAGAAAAATTCCTATCCCCCCCTTTGGCCTATTTGCACAGCTTTTCAATCTGAGGTGGGTAAATGGTGTCAAACAAAACCCTGTACCCAAGACATTACCAGAATACAGAAAGTGATAAGAATACAACAAACTTGATATCGACGTGTTACGGGCCGCTTTACAAATAAGGTATATAAAGATCCCAGAATAATACCTGCCAAAAAACCGAAAAGGTGAGCCGTCAAATCAACGTATTCTCCGGACCCGAGAATGCCAAGAAGAGCAAGACCACCGCCTAAAGGAAGCCATGCCTTTATCCGCTGACGGGAAAGCTTGAACTTTTTTACAAATTGATATGCGGATAATATGCCGATTGCCCCAAACACCGCGGTGGATGCTCCGACTGAAATATGGCTTGCCCTATAGAGTGCGGCGTTTACAAGGTTGCCGCATATTCCTGTCGCAAGAATCATTAGCCAGGCGGGCCCCCAACCAATAGCCGCGCAGACAGCTGTTCCAAATATGACGATTGCAACCATGTTACCGGCCAGGTGCAAAGCGTTCGCATGTATAAGCAGCGAAGTAACCGTCCGATACCATTCTCCCTGTAGAATGTGAAAGGCTGAGGACCCATAAGTCTCGATAAAGATTTGCAAGTCATTTCCCGTTTGAATTGCCACATGGCATGCCAGCAAAATTAGCGCAGCATAAATTCCTGTGAATGTTTTCTGGTATTCATAAAAAACACGCTCGTCCTTCCGATGGATGCTATTGTTTTCCTCAATATATTTTTCAATTGCGCTTTGGGCCTTTTCATAATCCTCATTATCGACCCAAACATCCAATCCACGTTGGCTCTTTCTAACTTGATACTGAATCCCAGACGATGACAAGACCAGACCATATGCATGTGCCTGATCTACTGGGATATTTTGAAATAACTCAAGCATTGAAACTCCCCGCAGCCCCGATGGAGCGGGATCTCCACTTCTTTCCGACAAGCTACGGGGAAGTTCTGCCTACCGGCAGTGCTTCGCAGCCCCCGTAGGGAATTCTGTCTTTTTTTATGCGCTCGCTATTGCGGTTCAAAGACTCAATCTTTTTTTAGCCTGTTCTATTGAAAGCAAATTCATTTAAATGGATTATAACCAGGTTCGATGTAAAGATTTTCTTTCTTATCCATAATATCAGGTTTATAAACCTTTTCTGGCCAATCGCTTTTATCTATCTCCTCGAAAGCAACAGAAACAACCTTCTCCTCACATTTTGCAATTTCGACAACGTCTTTTACGATCTCGTTGGCAAGCTGTTTTTTCTGCTCCTCTGATCTGCCAGGATATAGTTTTACAATGATATGTGGCATCGTTTTTCTCCTTTCATATTCAGAAATAACCATTAAATATAAACAAATAAATCAATGATATTAGTCATTAATAAATAATTTCTCGATTTTTTGCAAGACTTAATACCCTTGAGCGAAAGCGATTCTTTCAAGCTTTGCCCGACACCGCGTTAAAAAAGCAACTTCTTATCCATATCCATTTATCCATATTTTGGGCGGACCTTTTCTGCTGTAAGCCTGAATTATATGTTAGCGTTGATATTCTTTGTTTACTCAGCGTTTCACATAATCTATAGCAAATTTGATAGTCTCCTAAAAAGTCACGGATTTAACTTCGGAATCCACATCGCGTCTTTGGAAAAGGAATTTTCAAGGTGGTCGAAGAAATATCATTTGATTTGTCGCTTACGCTTAAAAAAAGGGCTGAGGGAAAACATTTCTATTACCTGTTTGCATTCTTTAATTCCTTTTCCTGGGCATCGTTGGCCGAAGGCGTTGTCATTCTCCTTTTGTTGCGCCTTGGAGCCTCAGAGACTTGGGTGGGTATTGTGGTATCCCTGCAATATTTGACGCTACCGGCGATGATACTAGGCTATACCACCGTACCCAGGCTCGGCGTGACCGGAACGGCAGGGCTTTTCTGGGTAATCCGGAGCTGTTCGGCGGCATTTATGATCATCGCCCCATGGACTTTGCGGTTTGGAGGACATCTGCCGCTGTGGTTCATGTTTTTCGGTTCACTGGGATTCATGCTGGGTCGGGCCGGGGGATTGATGGCGTTTACAGGCATCGTTACCGAGCTGACTACCGAGCGCGACCGGGGCGATCTGATATCGCGCTCATCCAAGATCTCCCAATTCGGGTCCATCCTGATGACGATCGGAATGGCGCTCTTCCTCGGATCGACGGCACCCCTCTATCGCTATCAGGTCTTGTTGGCAATCGGGATGGCGTGCGGCTTAACGGCCGCTGCGGCCATCCGGAAGGTGCCCGAAGCCGGTATATTTCGCCAAAAAACATCTTTAAAACTTTGGGAAGAGCTCAAGTGGAGTCTGGCCACCAGGGGCCGCAAGTGGTTCATGGCCATGATGCTGGGGATACCCATCACCCAGGGCGTTACTTATGCATTCGGCATTTTGGTTGCCAAGCAAGGATACGGCCTTGCCGATCAAAACGTGGTGCTTTTTGTCCTTGTAGCCACCATGGGAGGCATCGTGGCATCCTATACTTACGGCCTTTTCCTGGATCAGCTCGGCTCCCGGCCCTTGCTCGTAATTACCAGCTTTCTGGATATCGTTGGGGTCGCCCTGGTCATTTTTTTGCCCAAGACCTTCTTGATCGTTTTAATCGGTGTCCTGTTTTTTATTAACGGATATGTACACATCGCGTTCAACGCCGCCATGCAGCATTACTTTCTCAGCATCACGACCCATTCCCATCAGCTAGCCCATGGTATGATCACCCGTGCGCTCGGCGGCATTGCCGGCGGTCTGGCCCTCGCTTTCGGCGGATGGGCGCTGGAAAGGGTCAAGCTGGCTTCGGTCATAACCAACGATCCCTTATTGCATTTCCGCTGGTTCTACGCGGGGTTGCTTTTGCTGCTCATTATTCGAACGATCGTTTTCTTCAAACTGCCCCCCCTGAAATCGCAACGCATTCGAAGTGCGCTCAGCGCCCTTTTTTCTCCCTGGGACTGGCGCGCTATTCATGCGGTTAAACGGGCCATCACCGTACAAAGCGAAGGTGAAGAAATCAAAGCCCTCTCGGCCCTGATGCATACCGATTCACAAATCTATCAGGCGGATTTAGAACGTTACCTGAATTCACCCAGTATCTTTATTCGCCTAAGGGCCATGAGAGCACTCCCCCGGGCCAAGCCCACCGAAGCGCTCATATCCATTCTTGAAAGAGATTTACAGGTGAATCAATTTACCACAGCGTATCAGGCAGCCTATTGGCTTGGTTATTGGAAAGTGCTTGAGGCTGTGCCGTTGCTTCGCCAGGCAATCGATAGTAAAGATTTTCTGCTCAGCGGTGCAGCCATCCATGCCCTTGTGAGGCTTGACGAGCGGAGCACGCTTCCATTGATCGAGAATAAATTCATGGAATCGGAAAACCCCTATGTGATCATTGAAGGTGCCAGGGCAATCTCACTTTGGGGAGATCCGGGCCATTACACCACGATGCTTCAGAAGTATCTGATTGATATTCCGCCTCAGGCAAAGGACGAATTATCTCTTTCGGTTGCCCGTCTTTTGGGCATTTACGGTTCATTTTACTTTGATCTGGGAATGCTGCACCGCGAACCTTCCCAGCTAATTCGTGAATGGCTGGAAAGATTCGCACCGCGGGACGAGGAAGGGCTGATTCTGGCCATGCGCAGGGGCAATCCGCAGCGTAACCTCCTTGAAGCGTCTCTGAAACGTCAACAAAGACGTTTTCAGCGTTGGTTTTATAACGATACCCTGGAATTCCTTACAAAACTACCGGATAGTGTTCATCAAGAAGTGGCATTTTTGATGTCATTTCTCCTGCTTACATCGGACGGATTTCATGTTAAAGAATCAGAATGAGACGCCTCAATGGTGAAGAACTGGCCTGTGCGCAAAGTCGAAGGGGTCAAACCCTGATCAGTGATTAAAAGGGAGATTCTAACAGTGGTCAGGGGAAAAAGTTGGACGATATTTGCAACTATCTGTAACTGAGCAAAAATCTTTCACCCGGCACAGATAATTATCTGATCTACGCCGATTATCCGTTTGAAACCTACCTCTAAAAAATCCGGCTGCAGGCCAACCGGTGAGCTATGCTCCAATCGGCCTGATATTCTAATCCAGGCGCAAAGAATAGATCTTGACCACACCCCCCTTTGGTTATTCGGGTGGTTATTGTTTGTGCGAATGGGCGCTTCAAGATTTTGGGCTGCAGCTGAAGCCGGTACACAACTGCAAATTTCCATTTATCCGCCTTAAAAAAGCAACTTCTTATCCATTAAACATGGACTCGGCCGGCATTGAAAAAACCGTTAAAGTTATCGGCGCAAGTATCGATATTAGTATCAAAGGGGCGGTGCCGTTCTAATCTGCCGACCGACTCGATTTAGAACATAATTGAGTGTAAAATTCTTACAGGGTTGATCTGTGGATTCATCTCTCACAATGTTTGTAATTATCTAAAATAATATAGCGGAACGACTCCATACGGCTGCAGTCTCTATGCTATTTTCGATATTCCAACGATCTTTTGACAGGTCTTCTAACGGCATTTGGGATTTCCATCGCCTGTCAAGCTTTAAGAATTAGGAAGAGGATGTATGCAATGACTGCCAACTTGAGCACAGCGTAGTCGACATTACAAGGTGTTGTCCTGTTTTTTAGGATCTTAGGTGCAGGGTATTCGATTTTGCTAATTTTTTTGCCTAAATTGACCGGTGCCGTCAGCCGTATCGTTAATCGTTCGTTCCATGTCGATGACAGAATCGCCTATATCGACAAAGAAGTACCCCTATCGACTTTATCATATAATAATCACTATAGCTTGAGGAAAGGAGGTGAAAAATCATTTTAAATACGGGTACAGTAATTTACCTGTTTAGCCGGAAACAGGATAAAATTAAACAGCTTGTAAGCCACCCGAGTTATTTCACGGCTATTTTAATGATGTTTAGTTAAGGCTTCTCTGGCAGAAGAATAATCCAATTTTATGACGCGCGTAATAAGTGTAGTATCGAGGTTATTGGCAATATTTACGTGGTTGCTTATCCAGACTTGGCCTTTATCGAAGTATTGCCCTGCCCGTTTCTGCGACCATCCTTGTTCTTCTACCAAGAGTTTTATTCTTTCAACCAGCTCTAAAACAGTAAGCCTTTTTCCATCTCTTCATCCCCCCGCCTTTTGGCTGCTTCAAGGCGATGAAATCCGTCTATCAGAATCATTTCCTTGGTAACGATCAGGGCATCACCGTTCGGATTCGTTATTCTTTAATTCATCAATATAATCTGAATCGAGTTCAAATTAGGGGACGTTCGTTCCGAACGTGCCATACTATTTTTTGAAAGTGATTTGGGCTTTATTCCGAATAATTACATTTTTGGAAACAGAAATTCAATCAATTATGTAGAAGCATGGTGAGTTATGCACTTTCTGCACGAACGAATGTCCCCTATTATAAAAAATCCATTAAGTGATCATCTTCACAAAAAGGTCGCAGTGCATTGAAATGCGGGCATCCTCGAAGCAGAAATCTTTAACTGCTTAATAAACAGCGCCGGAACCTTCGCCGCGCCATCCGGCACCAGCTACCAGCACCGGCACTGCAGCCTGTTTTTGCCCTGATTTTTCAGGGACGGGATTTCATCCGGGTCAATGTGCAGGCATCCGCCATCACCCATTGAGCTGGAAGCAGGACAAGCCGGAAGCCGTTGTTGTTGTTCCGGTTGTCGGGCCTGTTCCTGTTGCGGTTCGCTGAGCGGCAGTTCCTGGCATTGTTGTTCCAACTGCCACCCCGAAGCACCCGGTTCGAGCTTCAGGATGAAACCCCAAAGCGGTTAATCACATGTCGCCGGAGATCAGCAGAATCTGCCATCCGGGTAAATTCAATCAAAGGCTCCATGTGACGTGTGAGCGTGTTTGTTGACCACCTGCCGGTTTGATAATTCCCTTCATACGATCTAAACTTTCGAACAAACCGTTGTTTGCTTCTGGTAGATAACCGGATCTTTTGCGGAAACACCCGATATCCAAGGCAGGAAATGCCTCTTGAGCTGCGGTTTAGTTGAACAGGTGATTTTAAAACTAATTTGAGATTTTCTTTAAGAAAATGTTTCACCTGCTTCAGTTCATTTTTTAATGAGGCATTATCTTCTTTGAACAGGACAAAGTCATCCATATAGCGGACGTATGCGCGAACCTTGCGAACCTCTTTATTCCAACGATCAAATCCGGAAAGATAAAAATTCGCCATATTTTGCGAAATGAGATTGCCGATGGGAAGGCCTTTGCCCTTTTCAATGTGATAGGTTTTAAGAATTTGATCAAACAGCAAAAGCACTGTTTTTTCTTTGAACCGCTGTGAGAGCAGCTGCATCAAAATCTCGTGGTCAATTGAATCGAAATATTTTCGGATATCAAGTTTTAAAAACCAGGGGTAGCGCCTGGCATAGACCTGTAATCTTAACACGGCCCGTTGCGCGCCCTTTCTTTTCCTGCAGGCATATGAATCATAAATGCTGTAATTGTCTAAAACCGGCTCACATACATTCATGATGGCGTGGTGCAGAACCCGTTCAGGAAAAGCGGCCGCACAGATCAAACGCCTTTTAGGATCGTAGACATCAAAAAACCGGTAGTGACCTACATTAAGCGATTTTTGTTGCAGTTGATCATAAAGCTTTCGGATGTTGCTTTCAAAATCCGATTTAAAGGAAATAACATCTTTGCGGTCATGCTTGCCTTTGGCGGCCTTCCAAAACGCCAGGCGAATATTATCCGCATCGACAATCGAGTCATAGAGACGGCCGGCCCGTTTCATGAAGTTGTCTCATCTTTAGGCGCTTTCGCTTCTTCAATGATCTTAAATACTGCCTCAGCATACTTTTTAACCCTGGCCTCACCGACTCCGGAAATTTTATGCAGCTCAGTTTTGGTTGTAATCCTTCGCTGAGCAACATCGGCCAGCTGCTCATTGGTAAAAATCGTGTACACAGGCACGGCTTCACTTGTTGCAGCCTGTTTCCGCCACTCCCTCAACTTGACAAACACCGCGAAGTCTTCGGGAGAGAGCACCTCTTTATAATCGATACGGTTTCTGTTTGGCTTATCGCCCGACTTGCCGGTGACATCAGCGAGATATTCAATCGCCAGACACCAAAACGAATTCGGCCCCTGGTCAACAAACTCACGATTAACGGTCAGCGCCCTTACCGAACGTAAAAAATGGTTCAAATCAGATTCCGCCTCCTGATAACTTTTTACAGGAATGAGAAAGAATTTAAACTGAATCGACATGATGAACAAATAGTCTAAGTCTAAAAGCAAAAAATTGTTGCGTGCGCTGACGCGCTCCATCGAAACGCCGCTGTCAGCGGCGGGCCGGCTCCGCTTTCGGCCCTTGCATGACCGCTGCGTTTGATTCCGTGCCTGCCGGGCTCAATGACCTGGAAGCAGGACAAGCCGGAAGCCGGAGTTGTTGAGCCGGTAGGCGGGCCTGCGCCTGCTGCGGGACGCTGAGCGGCAGTACCTGGCATCGCCGTTCCAACCGCCACCCCGAAGCACCCGGGCCGAGCCGTTCGATGGACCTTTTGGATCAGTAACAGAACCGGACGGGTAGTCTCCCTTCCAATCCTGGACCCATTCCCACACATTGCCGTGCATGTCGTAAAAACCCCAGTTATTGGGTTTTTTCTGGGCTACCCGATGAGTTCTTTTCCCAGAATTGCCCCTATACCAGGCATAGTCCCCCAGGCGCCCCTCATCGTCGCCAAAGCTAAAACGCGTTGTGCTTCCTGCCCGGGCAGCATACTCCCACTCGGCTTCGGTCGGTAGGCGGTACCTGTTCCCGCTGCCCGTCCGGTTCAGTTTGCGGATAAATTCCTGTACATCGTTCCAGGAAACCATCTCCACCGGACGATTATCTCTCTTAAATTTAGATGGATTGCTCCCCATCACCGCTTTCCACTGGGCTTGAGTAACCTCGGTGGTTTGCAGGTAAAAGCCCTTGGTCAACGTCACCTGGTGTTGCCTTTCATCATTATCCCGACCCTTTTCATTGCGTAGGCTTCCCATCATAAAAGTCCCCGGCGGTATGTAAACAAATTCCATGCCGATGCTGTTGGTAATCTTCTTGCCTTGACCTGCGGTTGGCCGCGCAACAGCAACGCGCTTCAAACGAATGTCAAGGGTCTTATCCTCTCCGGCCGAAAGGCTTACCCACAGCTTTTTCGTCTCGTGGCCATCGGCTGAAACCTCCACATGATACCTGCCCGGCTCAAGCTCTATCCCCTGGTAAAAAGCCGGACCGATGTTAAGTATCCGCACCCTGGCATCTTTTGGCTTGGTGTCCACAAATAGGGCGCCTTTTTTAGGAGCTGCAACGTCCAATATAACGCTTAAATCCCTTGATCGGCCCTGACGAAACTTGATTCGTCTTTGGTACGGCTCATAACCTTGTTTTTCGACAAGTATGTGATGCTCGCCCACTGAAACTGAAACATCTGATAAGGGTGTTGTGCCCACTTTGCGGCCGTTCACGAAAACTATGGCACCGGGAATATTCGATTCAACTGATAAATAAGATTCCCTCTTAATCTTTGCTGGTTTGTCGACCACCGCTGCCGAACTCGCCAAAAGAAAAACGAAATCCCCCCTGTCATAGTCTTCATCCCTTAGCTTACCATAGCGAGGGGTCTGTCTTGATTTGGTTAGATTGGTAATGCGATCTGTTAAAAACATGCCCAGCTCACTACCGGTAAGATATCCATCTCCGTTGGCGTCTGCCCTTTCTTCGCCCTTAAGGGCTCGAATGAACAACTTACGAAATCTGCCGTCATCGGAAACAGACTGCTCGGCATCCCCGGAGGCCAGAAACTGTCGCACAGGCAATGTTGTGGCTCTTGTAATGGCTGCCGGCGGAGAACCGCGCTGAGTATCGAAAATAGTGCCTGAAAAACAGGAATCAAACACGGCAAAGGCATGTTTTGACTTGGCCAGCCGAACAAATTCCCCAAAGCGTCTCAATGAAAGCGCTTTATATTTAAATTGAGCAGTTTTCTGCGGCTTTGGTGCATCGGCTGGTACAAGAAATCCTTCGCCATCCAAAGTATGGCCGTGTCCAGCAAACCACACAAACAGACGCGACTGGGGGTTTTCACCTTTAAAAACAAAAAACTCCTCAAATGTCTGTTTCAATTCACTGGAATTAAGATTTTTCTTAAACGTAACTTTAAAACCCTTTTTCCGAAGCTCACGGGCAACCAGTTTCGCATCATTCACGGCACCGGACAGTATCGGCCATCCCTGGGCATATTTATCAATACCAATGACCAAAGCATGGCTATCGCCATAAAGGTCGACTTCTTCGACAACCGGCGCGTTGACGTTTTCAGTTGCCTTTATTCTTACTTTGACATTGAAGCCTCGCTGTGTCGATGCTTCTAAATGCGTTAACAACAATAATGGAAAGGCGATTATCAAGAAAATGCAAAAAGCCTTATACCTTTGCATCACTTACTCCTTTTCATTGAGCAAGGTTTGAAGAAAAATGCAGCAGGAATTGTTTGTCACTATAATCATATTTACTTATGTAAAATCTCCACAACTTTAAGCACAGATCCCTTCCCCTTAACCACCTCCATGATTTGTTTGTGGTTGCCAATGTTAGAAGGCTTTTTTAAAGATGTTGTAAAAAGACCGCGAGTTCCGACCACACTTCGTAACCGGCCGCCTAACTGCCTTTTCATTCCTGTGCCGGCCTTTTCCATCTGTGCCAATAGTTTTGAGACGTCATCCATTGGTTTCAAAGAAGCTACAAAATAGAGCGACTCTGCGCCTGCATTATCATCCAATTCAAATGCCAAATCTCCGCCTGGCAATGATATCTCTTTTCCTGCAACAACATTATTATCCAAAGCAATCTGGGGGTTCGGAAACAGAACTCCAGCTTCTCCCCTGCTATCGTAATAAAACACATATAAATAACAATTTTTATCGGCCTTTAGATTTACTTTAACTTGATCCCCGGTGTGTAAAGTGTCACCATTCTTTACAATCACCTCCCGTTCCATTCCGTCAATATATTTAAAAGCAAGAACTTGAAGGCTCAACGTCAACTCATTGTCTTCAATTTTCTCGGGCTTTTCTTTTTCATCCGGAGCCAACAGAACGCTTACTTCCTTAATGGGAATTGTGCTTTCTGAGGCTGCAATTGCCTTTGCAGTCGCCAGATCAATCGCCCGCACAGAAATATCGACCTCATTTTCCAACACCGTATAGGTTCCGGTGATCAAAACATCGGCCGCTAATTTTTTATGCATTTCTGCCGCACTCAGTTCAATATCTTCACCCATTATGCGGTCTACCAGACTTCTTTCCTTTACCGAATATCGTTTCTTTGATTCTTGAACCAATCCATTGGTCAGTTTTTCAGCAACCAGGCTGCCAAACCGCGATGATTTTTTATCTTCGGTTAAGATCTTTGCAACAGCGAGGCTGGCTTTACCCGTTTCAGCGATGTCTGACGCAATACTTTTGGCCATCTTCCTAACTCGTTGATTCAAAACCTCGCCTGCCCTAACAACAGAAATGGACGCCGATAGAAGAATAGTTATGCCGATGCAAACGGTTTTTATCTTTTTACTGGATCGCATTTGCATAAATCTTCATCCTTTCTGTTACGCGCTTCAGGTAATTTGAGGTCTCTTTGGGGGCTTTTTGCCTGAGAACCTGATAAAGCTCCCAAGATAACATCCGATCAATGTCGTTTTTCTTTACAATCTTTCTACTGACCGAGCCGGGTCCCCAGTTATAGGCGCAGATGACAAGGTAGCGCCTTTTGGTGTTGTCCTTAATTCGTCTGAAAGTTCTGTCCCCAAGCAACGAGAGATAGGCACTTCCAAGCTCCACATTATTTCTGGGGATATAAAGATATTCAGGTGTCACGATTCGATCTCTTTTGTACACCATCCTGTAGGCGTCTCTGGCCCCCCATTTGGGGATCAACTGCATAAGACCGTGGGCATTGGCAGGAGAAACAGCCAGTGTATTAAAATAACTTTCCGTATGGACAACGGCCAATATGAGTTCCGGTGGCAGGTTGAATTTTTTGCTGTTCCGATCCACTGAATCGTAATATTTTTTGGCCCGGATCTTAAGATGGTTGGGTAAAAGTTCAAACCGCACCTTCACCTTTAGACGAGGAACACCGTCTTTGGGCAAAAAAGGCTTATAGGCCACGATAATCTTTTTCTTTGTTTTTTTAATAAACTCAGGAATCGTTTTGGGTGTAACAATCTGTTCCGGCGCTATGGCTACCTGGTCTGCCAATACATTTTGGTTGCTGGGATTATCCTTTGAAAACACTTTTTTGAGCTGAGCGGTGATAAATTGATCTGCTTTCGGTAAAATGTCCTTTTCTTTTGCCGGCACGATAGCGGTTATCTCAACAAAGCCATCTTTGAAATTCACATAACTCATGCTGTCAAGATTATCACCGTAATCGACCCACTCCTTTTTGGTGGAACGCAGCGCCTCGTCCCATTTTTGTTCGATCTCAGCCTTGCGCTCCTGCCACATTCGCTCAAACTCGGCATCGATGCGCTTGATTTCGGCTTCCTGGATCTCCCATTCGGCTTCTTTTTCTTCGGTAGCTTGTTTTAGCAGAGAGTCGAAATCCTGCCCTGCCTGACAAATTACAGGCATTTCAAAAAGCATAAACAAAACAGCAATTATTATGATGATTGATAGCGCTCGCATCACGGGCCTCTTTTAACGTGAAAAGATAATATTATTCCCGTGGCTTGTTTCCACATTCAGATCCTCAAAGCCGGGTTTGCCATAAAGTTTTTTAAATATGGCTCTGGTGAGGTCTGATTTTTTCCCCTTATAGACGACATCACATTCCAGAAAACCGCCACCGAACGTACGCTCATTTAGACTGACAACATTGTCAATTCCCTTTACTCCATCCTCAAAATTGATTGCCACGGGATATTTGAGGATATTATTGAGTGTTATTTTGTAGGCAACGCCTGCACTTTTTAGATCTTGCCACCATTTGATGATTTCCCTGCTCGCATAAACAGCCGCCTTTTCCCCGGCTTTGCTTCCGGATCCAGACAACGCTTCAGCAACACTCGATCCAACACTGCCGGCAGATTTCTGGGTCGATGCAAAGATTTTAGCGGTGGTGGGATCTATGACCCGAAGGATTAGCCTGGAGTTGGTCGCATCAAAACCGGCATTTGTCTTTCCTTTGTGTTCAGAGGAAATAATTCCCGTCAAAACCACCTCGGCATGATGTTCAAGCCCGATTTTGGCAGCGACAACTGTTTTTTTGGTGACTTTTAAGAGGAGTTTTGTATTGTTGTGAAGTTTTTGGCTTGTTGCCGGATCGATCAAATCAAAGTGTTTCTCTGCAAATTGCTTTTCCAAAACTACTCTGGCCGAGCGTGCCGCTTCATCCACCTCCCCTTGTCGAGTTCCAACCACAATCATAAGCCTTGGATTATGCATTTGCTGTCTTAAAATGGCCAAGGTCCTTAAGTCTTTTTTGATAATATCCAGGCTTACCAAAGCCGATATGGAAACACGATACCGGCTTCCGAGCTGCTTTTCAGCCACGACATCATATGATTTTACATAACCCTGGCTATTGGAAAAAATCTTATCCTCAATAATCTGATAATTTTTGACCAGCGACTCACTGCTAATAAACACTCCCAGTCCTTGTTCAACCGCCTTTCTCAATGCCTCTTTGATCGCGCGCTTTTTGGCGGCCGGAACATTACCCCCTTCAATAAGGCTTTCTCCCGCGGCAATTACCTCTTTTATTTTTTTCTGTTGAGCAGTTGATGGTGGAACGAATAAAGCCATAACAAAGAGAAATGCGACAATGCTACAGAATCCTTTCTTCATCATTCTTCCCCCTTTAATATGTTCCAAAATCTTCATAAAGTTGCACAACATTAATTATCTAAAAATCGCGAGGGGCTTGCGCCCCAACCCCATTTTCCGGCAAACTTATTCTTTGCTAATTTGCGTTGCCGCTCCGACAGTTTGATCCGGTGCTTCACAGCTTCGCTTTGCTCCCAC
This sequence comes from uncultured Desulfobacteraceae bacterium, assembly GCA_964530095.1. GTDB lineage: Bacteria > Desulfobacterota > Desulfobacteria > Desulfobacterales > CAZHA01 > CAZHAH01. Next base: position 21,390 of record CAZHAH010000067.1, read on the forward strand.
CTCCTCAACCCGTTTCCGCTTTTCCTGCAAAAAGTAAAAAGGTAAAAACCCAAAACCTAATTTGTCCTCAGGAGGCGAAAGCCCAGGTAGCTGCCGCGGTCGACAGGATCGAGCCTGCGGCGAAAGGCTGACCGAACGTACCTCGGAGAGTTGCTCCAACTGCCACCGCGAATGACCCGGTCCGAGCCGCCACTTGTAACAACAGGATTGTTCCTATTGTGTTTACCATAGGCGCCTTCATCATATATATCTTCACACCACTCCCAGACATTGCCCAGCATATCGTAAAGTCCAAATGCATTTGGCTTAAACCGCCCTACAGGCGATGTCACAGCAAATCCGTCATCACAGTTGTGATTCGACCAAGTAATATTAGAAAAAGCATTTTTGGATTTAAAATCATGAACATTTGCATACCGACATGCCTCATCCGGATCATCTCCCCAATATCTTGCAGCCTGTGTTCCCGCACGGGCGGCATACTCCCACTCGGCCTCAGTCGGCAGTTTGAATTTATACCGCCCGTCATTTTGACGATTCAGCCATCCGACAAAGGCTTTGGCATCGTCCCAACTCACATACACGGCCGGCTGGTTATTACCATTGAGGGAATTTCCCTTGTAATCTTCGCTGTTGTGGCCGGACTTAAACCGGCGGTACTGGGCGTTGGTCACCTCGTATTTCCCCATCCAGAATCCATCGAATCCCTGGACACAAACTTCGTGAACCGGACCTTCGTCTTTATATCGGCCGGATTCGCTCGAAGGGCTTCCCATCTGAAAACACCCGCCAGGCACCCTCACAAACTCCATGCCGGTCACCGGTTCGCGCCATGTTTGCCCAGGTGTAAAGGCTTCTTGCACCGGCGGAGGAGCCACAACAGCCTTTAAGCGGATGTCAATGGTCTTATCCTTGCCCACTGCAAGGGATACCCACTGCTTTTGAGTTTCGTAACCGTTGGCTGAAATCTCTACATGATAACGGCCGGGATCCAGTTCGATTCCCTGAAAAAATTTAGGACCGATATTCAGTATCCTGACTCGGGCATCTTTTGGATCGGTGGCCACAAATAGCTTGGGCTTCGCAGCGGCTTTTGATAAATCTCCCCCTTTCCAATAGAGTCGATCCCTTATTAACCACCCTCTTTTGAAGTTTAAACAATCATCTAACTTTATACTGTACTTTATGTTGTTGCTTGAAAATAGAAGGTCGATATCGGAGATTTCAACCATTTCAACCCGTGGCTTATATTCAACAGAATCATACGTTGCCGTCTCCCAATTGACACCTTCTTTAGTTCCACGTTCATAAATCTCATAAAATGAACGGCGAAATCTTTGAATTGAGGCGTCCATACGGACAATAACTTTCTTTATCTGTTTTTTGACATTCTCTTTCTCTTCAGATGACATGTCGGGCGGGATCAGAGACACGAGCCCTTGCCAATCTTCTTTGCTCGGGAAAAAACGCAGGAACTGCGCCACATCCTTCATCTTTAAAGAGTTCAAGACACCCTTGCCCAGACCATCCGCGGAAATAGGTGCCACCACCTTTTGCGGTGTCAATTTTCTAATCTTTATTTTCGCAAGGCCGGCAAACTTGCCATCGGGGAATTCTGCCAAATACACCTTAAATTCATCTGGATCTTTGCTGTTTTTGATTGTTTGCCAAAATTCCAATTCCATCTCATAAGTGCTTGCCTGAGCTTTAGAGACAGTTGGCCCAGGCTGTACCGTTGGTTTACCCTTTTTTTCTAAAGCAGCCACAAAGACAAACTCGCCACCTTGATCGCCGGTTCCCTTTACGGGACGACAAAGCGGAGTTTGATCGGAGTTGTTGCCAATAATCGGTGCAATGCGAGTGTAAAGTTCCTGGGTGCTGATGAAAGGCTTAGTGTTTTTTCCTAATTCTTTTAGAAGCTGATAGGCAAAAACACTGTGCCCACCGGTTCCGTCATCGGCCACCGGTGTCTTGTTGCCCGATGTCATGCCCCAGCGGCTTTTTTCATTATAGAGATTCAAGTAATATTTATTGTCAATTACAGAAGGGAGGCTACGGGCCTTGCCAAATAGCATGCCCGAATAACAGGAATCTGAAATAAGAAGAACGTGCCGGGCTTTTGTGCTTCGCATGGCTTTTTGAACCTGCACATTATCCAGATACGTCACCGGATTACCACCCTTGGCATCGGCCGGAATCCACCAACCATCATCATATTGTCGGTCCAAGTCTCCATGACCGGCATAATAAATAAGCACACTGTCGTTCGGCTTGGCTGAAGATGACATGTTCCTTAGGGCTCGATAGATGGCTTCTTTAGTGGCATTGCTGTCCAAGATCAGCCTAACGGTAAATCCGTATTTATCTTTCAGAACCTTGGCCATGGCTTTGGCATCGTTAACAGCCGTTTCAAGATCAGGAATCTTCGGGTCCTTATAATCGTTGATACCTATGATTAAGGCCTTATACTCGCCTAATTTCCCGCTCTGATGGCTTAAATCTTTAATCTTCCCGATCTTAAAGCCACGTGATTGATCCGCTGCAAATGCAGCTGAAATGAAAAAGAGAAGCAAGCCTGCTATTAACAATTTACAAAACACAGACTTCATCTGGTGACCTCCTAATGGTTGGAAGGGAAGGAACATCTTGATATCATTTCTATAAGATTCAGTCAACTTCGATGGAGAGCACGTTATTCTTTTTTAAATCTATCAACTCGACCGATGGCTTTTGATTAGATTGACAATTCTGGAAAATCGGAAAATTCAACAATAACACGCGTTTGTTGAAAAATTACCGAATTAAAAATGAACCCAATTATCGCTCAAGGCATTTGCGATTTTTTAATTCCTGCAAGAGCAGGGAGGATATGAAATATCTGATAAAGCGAAGACGACTTCCCATAATTCTATGGGAAGTGTTCAAGATATCTTTCAAAAACTTCCCAACCCATTGGAATGGAGGTCTTTTTACACCAATGACCTGCCTTTGATAGTGGAGATTTACAAAGAGGTCCAGGATGCCTCAATTCAACATAATCTGAACAAATAATGATAACGTAGGTGCAGAAAGTGCATAGCTATGGGAGATATTTATCAATCCGCGGTCGTTTTGTTACGGCCACCGAGCGATTCACACAGGAGGTCGTTACGCCAAGATAACGCGCCACGTCAGCACCCGAATAGCCCAGTTCTCTGACTGCAATCCATGCGAAAATTCCACGGACTTCCGTTATCTCATTTCGACCTATACAACATATGGTACCGATTTAATCGTTGACATACAACCACCCTTTTGGCATACTGGCCTTCACAAAAAGCAAAGAATAAGACTCCTGACAGAAGAACAGGGATGGTCACATCGGAGGGCTGCTAGATACTTCAATAAAAGCCAACCCTGGATAACCGACCACGTAAGGATTGCCAAGAATCTCAACACTACACTGATCACACGTGTGATCAAATTGGACTATGGTTCTGCCAGCACCGTAATAGGGGACGTTCGTGCAGAAATTGCAAAAAAGCAATCATAATTGCCATGTCTCCATTATTACATCAATATATGAGGGAATATCTACGTATGATTAAATAAATATCTGCTTAATAACCCTGATACTACTTAGCCGCAATCTCAATAATGCCAAGATCTGCCGTTGTACGGCTATTGCCAAGGGGTATTACACCGGGTGGGTTAGTTATGGTCTAAACCCTCCGCCTCTGGCGGAGGACCCGGAAAGGTTCTACCGTTCCGGTGAGAAATAAAATAGGCTCTCCCACCGGGAAATCCCCAAAAGGGGTACACAGGAGGAAGAACCTATGCATGATTGGCAAAGTTTATCGCATGTAAGATGGGATTGCAAATACCATGTGGTGTTTGTCCCAAAGTATCGTAAAAAGAGATTGTACGGGAAGTTTCGGAGGCGGGTTGGCCACATAATAAAAGAGCTATGACAACAGAAGGGCATTGAAATGCTTGAAGGGCATCTAGTGGCAGACCATGTCCATATGTGTTTGAGCATTCCACTAAAGTACAGCGTGGCTTTTGTAATCGGATTTTTGAAAGGTAAAAGTGCTGTAAGAATCCATCGAGAAGTGTTGCGTATCAAAAAGATTACCGGACTACACTTCTGGTCTCGAGGATATTGCGTCAGCACTGTTGGATTGGATGAAAAAACCATTCGAAAATACATCCGAGAACAAGAAAAACGCGAAAAAGAACAATTAGATCTGGATTTCGACAAGTAACTTTAACAATCCCCAGAGGGGGTTTCCCAATATCGTCGCCCCCCTTTGGGGGGCTTCCTGAGCCCACCCGCTATGCGGGTGGAGACCTCAGTTATATGCATGGTGGACGTATCAGATGCGAGAATCGTTGTATCTGTTAAAATTGCAAGCACATACTGTTCTTCACCAAGGTTTTCAAATGAAAAACCGCCTTTTGGGCCGAGGTCCTGGGCATCCACCATGGCAAGCCTAAGGCTCCATAGTTTGATTTCATCAGGCTTCAGGCGGTCAGCCGTGAAAATGGCCGCTTTTGCATTTTGGGCCGCTTTTCCATTTATGCGAATGTGCCCGAATATTTTTCCGGTCGTTAATACGGATTTGGCAGGCAGTTCAATTTTGCTGGTTTCGTTATAGTCGGCTCCCATTTGGCGGGCTTTGGCCAGCCATTTGCCTGCCTGGTCAAACAAGTTGAAATGGATAAATCCCTCAGCGATTCTAAGCGCGCTTTTTCCTCCCACAAACCATTCCGTTTCATCTGTAAACCCTTTTGCTAACTCCCAGAATGAGTGATCCCGCAAATCCCGCAGTAGTTTAACCCGCCATCCCGAGATCCATCTATCCCGCCGAAGAAAAAACCAGAGACTACCCCGCCCTGATTGAAAAAGTATCCCTCCCATATTAGAAGGTGGGTTTCACAAGGCTCACCATAAAACAGGAGGGATAAAATGATGCCGCCGACAGCGACACTTGAAGACATTAAAGCACATCAGAGGAAAGTCGAAAAGGATAAAATTACGCCTGATAACCTGTCCCCGTGTTCACGCTGCAGTGTGGAATCGGAGTTTTTCAAGATTCACGCATTCCGTGAACGCCGGTTTTTAATTATAATCGAGATGTTAATCAAAGCGGCGTTCTGCAGCTTGGTTCGGTTTATATGTCCCGGTTGCGGCAAGACATTCACCCATTACCCGGATTTTGCCATCCCTCACAAACACTATACACGGCCGACCATCACGGGATTTTCTGCCAGTTATGTCAAATCCGACGACATGACCTATACTCAGGCTGTAATGGTCGATAACAGCGCTCCAGGATATCCGGAAAGCGACTTTCCAGATGCACCCACATTGGCCCCGACAACGATACACCGATGGATCACAACCCTGGGCAATTTTACCCAAACCTGCCGAACAGCCCTGATCCTGCTGCTGCAGGAAAACCCTGCATCAAACATTTGCCGGGACCTTGCCCGGTTGACTGTCCCACAGAGTATTTAGGGGACGCTCCTTCATATATTGATTACTAACCATGAAATAAGTTTAGCCGATTTTCCTTTGCAATTTTTTCACCACGGTTTGCTGATTGGCTTACCGTGGGCTGGGATATCTTTAAGCGTTTTGATAATTCCACCATACTCATACCCAGCTCCCTTGATGCCCAGCAACAGACTAAGCTTCTCGCTTGTACCCTACGGGGTTGTCTGCCTGGAGATAAGACTTCAGCCCTATTAACTCCCAATACTTCAGCAACGCGATCAACAACTGTATCTAAATCGTATCCCCTGCCCTTTAATAAATATTTACGATCAAACTCATCTTTCGAGGCTTTTAATACGGTTTCAACAAAATCGCCATCGCCTAAAATCCGCTCATCCCCTTTCATATATGCCT
>CAZHAH010000068.1:0-27001 GCA_964530095.1 uncultured Desulfobacteraceae bacterium
TCACTGAAGCAATTAATCCTAATGAAGAATTATTCGAAGACGAACGGCTTCAAAAGGCAATTTCAAAATTAAAGCATGAAAAACTTCCGGATATGATAAAAGGAATCAGAAAAGAAATTGCAATCTTTGAGCAAGGCGCTCCACAGTTCGATGATATTACAATGCTGGCGCTAAAATATAAAGGATAATTGAAGGCAACCACTCTTCAATAACAAATGAAAAAGAATAGGTATCAATTTCTTTTAAGCCCGTGGGCTATCATTCTCGGGGTAGTTACGGGGATAATCATAGGAATATATTTTAAAGGATTCGTCATATTCTTAAGTCCAATTGGAAAGGTATATATTTCCTTATTAAAGATGTGCATCTTACCGATTGTAGCGTCCGCAATAATCGTTAGTCTAAGCAAGCTTTTAAGATCGCATGAAACAAGTCAATATATAAATAAAATAATAACCACTTTTTGTGTATTCCTTTTGGGAATAGCATTTATAGGCCTGTTTGTCGGTTTTATTTCCATACCTTTGATTGGTGACGACGCGGATATGAGAAGGACAATCGGACAGCTAATGATTGATAAAGAAATAGACACCCGGTATCAGGAAGTACAAAGCAAAGAGAAAGCAGGTTTGGCTGATTTCCTAATCAATATTATTCCCCAAAATGTATTCACCGCTTTGAGTAAAAACCAAACCCCCAAGATAATATTTTTCTTTATTATGCTGGGTGTAATGATAAAATTCGTTTCAGAGAAAGCAGGCGATAGCATCATAACGCTATCTGAGGGGGTATTTGAAGCCTTTCAGGCATTGATAAAGTTTATCATGTATTTCCTGCCCCTGGGCTTATGTGCACTGCTTGCAGATCAAGTTTCACAGATCGGATTTGCAGTTTTGGGTTCATTGGTAAAATTAATCCTAATTATATATATATCCGCCTTAGTCGTATTTATTTTAAGCACTTTAATCATATGGAGATACAGTGGCGGATCATATTTCAGACAGTATATCGCCCTTAAGGATGCCATCGTGATAGCAATAGGTACAAGAAGCAGTTTTCCCACACTGCCCTCTGCCATCTCGGGATTATGCGACGGCCTTAATCTGAATAAAGAGAGAACCCATTTGACCGTACCTTTGGGTTTTTCACTGTGCAAATTCGGTAAAATTCTGGTCTTCTGCATCGGGGCGGTTTTTGCTGCTCATTTGTATAATCATTCTTTAGGGATTGAGGGCATAATGATCATTGTTATCAGTTCCATATTAGCCGGTATGGCCGCTTCAGGGGCTCCCAGTATCGTATCCCGAAGCATGATCAGCATGGTTTTGCTGCCTTTGGGTATTCCGCCCGAGGCCATAATTGTAATCCTGCTAACCATAGATCCGATCGTAGATCCCATTATTACTCTAATAAACACTTACCCCAACTATGCGGCAACTGCAATGATTGCAGGTCGGAAAGCTGAGATATGAACAAAAAAGATCCTCAAACGGGATGGCGCATTCTTAAAATGAATCGAATTATCAAACAAACAACAACCCATATTGCTATTGCACTAACCGCACTGCTTTTGTCTGCCGGGCGGGGTATTACAGCCGATGACCTGCCGAAGGATCTGGCAAGAATATTCAACCAGCGAAAGATAGTTGTAGCGATGTACTACGAAGATACCCCACCTTTTTATATGCATGACCATCTGGGGCGGCTATTCGGGTTTGATGTGGAGTTAGCCTTTGATATCGGCCGCAAGCTTGGGGTGGATGTCGTTTTTAATCGGGAGGCCAAAACCTATGAAGATGTGATATTCAGGGTGGCAAATCGGAAAGCCGATATTGGCATTTCAAATCTCAGTCGTACCCGAAGGCGGGCCTTAAAAGTAAATTTCACCAATCCCTATGTCACGCTCTATCATGCGCTGTTGATCAACCGTTTGAAAACCGCACATACGCAAGCAGACTTAAAGTGGCTCAATTCCTCAAACGTTGCCCTTGGAGTTGTAACGGGCACGGCTTTTGTCGGATTCGCCCAGCGTGATTATCCCAACGTCCAGATCGTCCAGTATTCCAAATGGGGCCAGGCGGCTGATGATGTTGCCAAAGGAAAGATACATGCAGCGCTCTTTGATGACAGCGCCGTGTTAAAATGGGTCAAGGATCATCCGGAGGAAATACTGTATGTAAAGACAAAGATACTTAGAGAAAAGGAAGACCCCTTGGCTATTGCCGTACACTGGAAAGACACACATCTTCTTTCATGGCTCAATTTGTATCTCCATACGATTGTCCTCGACTGTACGTTGGACAAACTCAAGTCGGTCTACCTCAGGACAGATAAGTGGAAGGATTACTCGTCCGGAAGCGGTTCAAGGTGAGGGGGCTTTCCTGCGGCTATGCGCATGGCAACCCACTCTTGCTCAGTGCGGGCTGCTTTTTCACCTGAAAGGCTTCCGATTATTTCAAAATAGTCCAGCTCAAATTTATCACGTCTAACCTGTTCCGCCGATTTGCCTTTTACGACATAGACGGTTTGAAGTGATTGGTGGTCAAAATTGCGCCATACCTGCCTGTCTTTTAGAAGCGTATATTCATGCCCCAGTAAGGGCTTGATAACCAGAAACTTGTATCTATTGTCTTCGAGGGCTTTAATAACCTTGGCAGATTCAAAGCTTTTGGCTCGTTCCACGGCCGCTTTGTACTCAAAGAGTATCGTATAGGCCGAAGCACCGGAGGTGCTTGGGTAGCGGTAATAGCGTTCGGCAAAGGTTTCCACAAAGGCCTTTCCCCTATGATAATCGAATTGATAGGGCACCTTCCAACACCATGGCAGGGTACCCAAAACCCCCTCCATGGCATCCGGCCCCGCCCCCTCGGCCATGCTCAGGGTGAGGTTCGGCACAACAATTTGGGTCGATTCCTTAATTCCCATCGTTTCTGCAAGGCGAATCGCTGTTTCCATGTGTTTCCCGAATAAGACCAGAACCAACAAGTCCGGTTTATAACTTTGCGCTATTGAGAGCGCTTTTCGGAAATCCTGCTCTCCGGCTTCTGGAAAAGGCGTGAGAATCCCTTTGTGATCTTCCCGGTTATGCGTGTCCGTAAACTTCCTCAAGGAGGCTTCCGTTGTATGCCCCCAGGTGTAGTCCGCCGTGATATACATGTACCGCTTAGCAGGAAAATTTTCTTTGAGATAATAGCTGAGAGCTCTGGCTGCCATCCATGAATTATAGCATTCTCTGAAGGTGTGGCGATGGGCTTGCGTGCCGGTTGTTTCCGTGGAGTAGGAAAGGGTGGCAAAGAAAAGGATCCCCTTTTTTTGACATACGTTGCCTGCCGCTATGGCAACCGCACTGGATGAGCCCCCAAAGACCATAACCACTTTTTCTTTATCAATAAGCTCTGTTACGTTGCTTACGGTAACTTCAGGACGAGAGCGCGAGTCCCTCCAGACCAATGCGATCTTTTTCCCCAGCATGCCGCCCGCTCTGTTTATCTCTTGCACAGCAAGATTGGCGGCTAGCCATTGATCAAGACCTTCTTTGGCATAAGGGCCGAATTTTGGGTAATTGAGCCCTATTTTTATTAAATCCTTGCTGCGATCGGCGCTGGCGGTTTGACATGTAAATATTAAGGAAAATAAGAATAAGAGGATAATCCCATAGCGGCCTTGATGGAAAGATCTTCTTATTGGAACACGGCGATTGCAACGGGCAATATTTATAAGGTTAAAGCGTAGCACTTGAGGCAGGTTCCATTTCTTCGCCGGCAATTATAGCTGTTGCCGCATAATTCGGATAAGTACTTATTAAGGTTATGATCGGATCAACAATCGGGTCAATTGCCAAAAGTATTACGATTATCGCTTCAGCCGGGATACCTAAAGGAGCCAGTACCATCGTTATCATACTCCTTGAAACAACACTCGGCGCCCCTGAAGCTGCCATCCCAGCCAATACCGAACTGATCATAATGATCAGTATGCTTTGTATACCTAATGAAAAATCATAAAGATGCGCTGCAAAAACGGCTCCAATACAAAAAATCAAAATCTTTCCATATTTGCATAGCGCAAATCCCAAAGAAACGGTCAGGTTTGTTCTCTCCTTATTTAACTTTAAGCTATCAACCAGTCCTTGAATTGCCGATGGTAAGGCAGGATAGCTGCTGCGTGTGCCCACCGCGATCATTATCGCATCCTTTAGCGCGATAAATTGTCTGAAATAAGATCCCCCGGTGTATTTCCATAGAATCAAAGTGCTTATTAAGAATATCACCAGGCACGAGAGGTAAACCAATATGACCAACTTCATCAGTGAGAGTAAAACGGCGAAACCAATTTGAGAAAATTGATGCGCAAGCAATGCGCATAAACCAAATGGCAAGAAATACATGGCAAATTTTATTAGTACCTGGAACGCTTCGAAAATACCCACAAAAAAAGAGAGAATAATATCGCCGGATTTTTCTGAAACATATTTTAGCATGACGCCCAATACAATAAAGAAGAATATTATTTTCAGATTTTGTCCTTCAGTCAAAGCGCTGAAAATATTTTTAGGAATCAAGCTTAAGATAAAAGTCAGAAGTCCCTTTGTTTCTTTTTTTTGTCTCACAAAATGTCTTGAATCTATTTCTTTGATAACCGACTTAAACCGTAAATCACCACCCGCAATATCACCGGATTCATCTTTCTCAATCATTATTTGTCCAATTGCTTTTTTCATGGCCGGGTCATTGCTCATGAAAGGGAGCGTCGTCAAACCGACTGACAATCCAATGGCAGCTGCACTGATAAGAAAAGTAATGAAAATCACGATAATCTTATTTAGGTAGTGACTGGTCTCTTTTGATTTCAAAAGGCTGCTTAAACTAACGACAACAGCCGAAACAATTATCGGCAGGACGCACATTTTTAATATGGAAAGATAAATTTCGCCTATAGGCGCAAGATACTTGATTATACCTTTAAAATATATTCCGATAATCATCCCTGCAAGCATACCTAAAATAATTGCCCAGGGACTTAATAAAAATTGAAATTTGTTCTTGGCCACCTTTAGTTTCCTCAATATTATATTTCAGGGTTAATTCCAACCTTGCAAAAGTCGAGAATGCCGCTCACAAGATCCCGTCGTTGCGGGGAGAACCAATTGAGATCTTACTTCCATGCTTCCGGATATCTCTTTATGATATCCATTGCATCAAGTACCTCTGCTCTTGATTCTAAATATATATTGAGCCAGGCCAATAAATTAAGACTCTCAGGAGGCAGTGCCATTGCAATCGGGTCTTTACGGTCTGTCAAAATATATACGGAAATTTTTATGGCAAGTTCAGGATTTCTTTTAACCAGTTTCATTATTTCATATTCATCGCGAATTACGGCCGTGATTTTACCATTTATGACCATATCGACGATATCTTCCCATTTGCCCTCTACGATTTCAGCATTTTTAAACATTTCTTTGGCATATTCGACGTATGATGTTTTTTCTCTGACCCCAACCTTTACTTCTGCCTTACGCAGAAAATCCATCGGGTAGTCTTCAATTTTATGCTTGGCGGCGTGCAGTTTGTTAATTATTAATGCCTGCCGAAACTCTAAATAGGGTTTGGTGAATCGCACATTTTTAGCTCTATCATAGGTTCTGCTAAACTTAGAAATAATGACATCAACCGGTTTGCCGGTGTTAGTAATTCCTCTGGATGCAATTTTGTGCAATTCTTTATAGGATTTCGCCTCTCTATTAAATGCCACTCCAACGCCAAGATATTTTGCTATGCCTTTGGCAAGGCTAATATCAAGCCCGTAAAGTTCACCCTTTTCATCGGTCATAATAAAAGGAGGTTTATCCTTATAATATAACCCCACAATTATTTTCCCTCTATCGACTATTTTTTGAATGTCAGGTGGACAATCAGACTTCTTATTACTACCAAGTTTTAGCGAGTTGATTTCTTTAACTTCGCCTTGTTCAGCATAACCAATCCCTACGGATAGTGATAGCATAAATATTAAAATAAAACGCAGAACGGTTTTCATAAATCCAAAACCTCCGGCATAAACACCACTGCAATTAAGGGTCGTGAACTCGTCCGATGTTCGCATACTCATGTTGGATGGCTTCGTAAAGAATAACGTTACAAAAGATAGAAGTTTGCTTGTTGCGAGCAAGAGTATGTCAAGAAGAAGTTTGCGTGTCAAGACTTGTCAGGACCCTCCTGACCCCCATAAGGACTGAGCTATTTTTTTGTTGGTCGGAACGGAGATTCCGCTGAAAGCGGGAGTGTTAGACCGTGAAAGATTTATGAAAAAAATGAACGTCCAACATCGAATGTCCAAAACAAGCCAGTACGGCCTAAATGTTAGTTGGGTTTTTCTCCGAATAATGGTCTGCTGTGCATTAAGGACTTGAAATTTAGGCGTACATTCTTTAATTTAGGTTGATGGAAATTGTTCGTAACATTCGGTCCGTAAACGGCTTAACCGAAAGGAGGAGGGCCATGAAAGTATTGACTGTTATGGTTGTTGTGGCATGTATGACGATTTTCGGGGCAGGCGGCGCGGTTGCCGATGATAACGCCACACACGGCTCCGGTAAAAGCCTCCACGACACCCTGTGTGACATCGGCGCCAAATTTCGCGACCACGTCCGGGGGATCATGGCCGAATACCGGGGGCTGGCCGAGGCCAATCAGCAGCTCAAAGCCGCCGGGGCATCCTATCAGAAGTCTCTGACCGCCGATCCTGCCGCCGTCTCCAGTTATACTACCGTGGAGCAGCAGTCCATCATGAGCGGTGTCTACCTGTTCGACGCCGCCTATGCGGCCCTGTTTCTCAAAAAAAAGGATATGGCGGCATTTCTGAAGGCACGCAAAACCCTCAACGAAAAGATCGGTTTTGGAATGGCGCTGGCGCCGAAGATGAAAAAATTGCTTAAAGCGCCGGAAAGCATCCGCGATTATTGGGCCTGGATCGAAGCCGTGGATGAATCTATGCAGAAACTGCTGGCCGACGGGCTGACAACCGACAATCGCCTGCACATCCTGGTGGACAAAATGTACGGGGCGATCATCGAAGGCCTGTATGTGGTATCCGAATCCATCGCCCAGGCGGATTATGCACCCGAGATGCTGGCGCTGCTTAACCAGCAGCACGACCGCCTGCATGTGCTGATTAAGCTGCTCAACGTCTTCCGGGGTGATGAAGCCTTCGAGAGAACATTGGACCTGGCTGAGCGCTTCGACCTCCTTGAAGATATTCATAGCCGGCTGATTGTGGAGCAATTTACCAAACGCGAAGTGGAAGGGGTGCGTAAAACCGTGGCCCCGGAACGCGAGGCCATTATTAAGGGTGAGGTCGGAGAGAACTTCAAGGAACTGTAGCCCCGGCCCCGCAAACCGTACCCGTCAAAGGGATGCCCGGCAGGCGCCGGAGGTGTGCGCCGCTGCCGGTTTTTGGCCTAATGGGGAGAGCGGATGGTCATCTCTGAGCTGCTGCTAAACGGAATCCTCCATCTTTTCGCGCTGCTGTCTGCCTGCTACGACCAGGCCGGACGTGCAAACGCCCGCGAGATGGTTGAGGCCTATCTAGCGGATTATTTGGGAATCGTAAATACCGAGCAGTATATCGGTCTGTTCGATGCATTCCTTGCCTTCTACGACGAAAAGCCTGATGAAGCGTTCCTGATATCTCAAACCGCCGTCATTTGTGAAAATCTAAAGGGGGACATCCCCCGCTCAGAGCAATATGTGGTCCTGTTACGCTTCCTAGAGCTGGCCCGCAGCTTTCAAAGCACCCAAAACGACCTACTGCCGCGGCTGGCCGTCACTGCCGCCGAAACCTTCGAGATTGATGCCGGCACCACCCGGGACATACTGGCCTTCCTGTACCAAACCGAACAATTGCAGCACCTGGGCCCCAACCTGCTCTATGTGCATGCCCAAACGCCCTCCGGAACGCAGGCCTGCAAATTCCTGGCGGCACCACACCTTGCCGGCGGGCTGACCGTCCTGTACATCGAGGATATCGATACGCTCTTTTGCGCCCCCCACCAGGGCAGCGAGTTAACCCTCAACGGCATTACGGCCCGGCCCGGGGCATTTTATCTGCTGCCCCCCGGAGCGATCCTGCGCGACGTTCATTCGGCCCCGCTCTATTATGCCGATCTGGCCGGGGCTTTTAAGGGCGACGTCCGCCACAGCGCCATTCGCTTTCAGGCCCTAAACGCCGATTTCCGTTTTGCGGGCAGCGACAATGGCCTGCACGACCTCTGTTTCGACGTCGCCGGTGGCCAGATGATCGGAGTCATGGGGGGCAGCGGGGTGGGCAAATCGACCCTTATCAGTATCCTCAACGGCAGTATGGCACCCATAACCGGCAGAATCCTGTTAAACGGCCGCGATCTTTATGAGGATAAAAAACAGCTTGAGGGGGTGATCGGGTTTGTACCCCAGGACGATCTGCTCTTCGATGAGTTGACCGTCTACCAAAACCTCTATTACAGCACCCGCCTGTGCCTGGCCGATCTGGATCAAGATACCCTGGATGAACGGGTGTGCGCGATTCTGGCAGAGTTGAACCAGCTTGACACCCGGGATCTGAAGGTGGGCTCGCCCCTGGAAAAAACCATCAGCGGCGGGCAGCGCAAACGGCTCAACATCGCCTTGGAGTTGATCCGCGAACCCGCCATCCTCTTTGTGGATGAACCCACCTCAGGACTCTCCTCCGCCGATTCCCTCAACGTGATGACCCTGCTCAAGGAACAGGCCAGCCAGGGCAAGCTGATTATCGTCATCATCCACCAGCCGTCGTCGGATATCTTCAAGATGTTCGACCAGTTGTGGCTTCTCGATAAGGGCGGACGGCCCATATTCACCGGCAATCCCATCGATGCCGTGCTTTACTTCCGCAAAGCGGTCTGGCAGGCCGGAACCGATGAGTGCCTCTGTCCCCAGTGCGGTAACGTCAATCCCGAGCAGATCTTCGATATCATCGAGATGAAACGGCTGGACGAGCACGGCTACGCAACGGCCGAGCGCCATTTTTCGCCCGAAAAGTGGCATCAGCGCCACCGCCTGGCGCGCGGCGACACGGCTGTACCCGCCACGGCGCAAACGGCGGCCCCGGCCAAGGCCCTGCAGCGCCCCGGGTTGGCGGGACAGTTGGCCATCTTTTTCAAGCGCAACCTGTTGGCGCGTCTGGCCAATCGCCAATACCTGGCCATCAACCTGCTGGAGGCACCCCTGCTGGCCTGGGTCATCGCCGCCATCACCAAGTTTGAAAAAGCCCAGGGCTATCTTTTCGGCGATAACCACAACATTCCGGTCTATTTTTTCATGAGCGTGATCGTGGCCCTGTTCATGGGGCTCTCCGTCAGCGCCGAAGAGATCATCCGGGACCGTAAAATCCTGCGACGCGAGCGCTTTTTGCATTTGAGCTGGTTCAGCTATATCAATGGCAAGGTGCTTTACCTGGGTATCGTGGCGGTCATCCAGATGGGGCTCTACGTGCTTGTGGGCAACACGATCCTGGAGATTCCTGATTTTACCTTCAAACTCTGGCTGGTGCTGTTTTCCTGCGCCATGTGCGCCAGTATGATCGGCCTCAACATCTCCGCGGCCTTTAAGACGGTGGTGACCATCTACATCCTGATCCCCATACTATTGGTGCCCCAAATTATCGTCGGGGGGATGGTGGTCTCCTTCGACGACCTGATCAATCCTGCCGCCCGCCACAACCGCGTACCGTTGGTGGGCAACCTCATGCCCTCCCGTTGGGGCTTCGAGGCGATCGTGGTGGAGCAGTTCAGCGGCAACCGTTTCCAGGCACCCTTCAACGATCTGGAGCGCCGGATTAACCGCAGCGATTATGTGATCGATTATTATGTATCGGAGTTGCGCTCGCGCATCGATTTCCCCTTTTTGCAGGCCAAAGATGCCGGTCACACCATCCAGTTGGCGGCGACCTTTACACTTCTGCGAAATGAATTCGCCCGCCTGGCAGCCGACGAGGGGCTCAAGATCGATCTGCCCCCGCAAGCGTTCACCCGCGAGGGCTACACCCGTGATGTCGCCAAACAACTCAAAACCGCCCTGGTCGGGTTGGTGCAAATCCAACGGCAGAGACGCAACCGCGCCGATAAACAGCGCCGGGCCTTGGAAGCCGCGCGCATCGCTGAAATGGGTGCCGAAAACTACCGCGCCCTGGAGACGCGCTACCAGAACAAGAGCCTGGTGGATCTGGTCAGAAACCGCGCCAACCTGGATGATTACCGCCTGGCAGATGGCCGCATCGTGCGTCTCTCCGATCCGGTTTTTTCCGACGACCTGACGCCGTGGGGCGCCACCACCTTTTTTGCCGGCCGTAAACGGCTGGGGGAGATGCTGATTTCCACCTACTGGTTCGACCTGGCCCTCTTATGGGTGGCCGCCCTGCTGCTGTACGCAGTGCTGTGCGGCAATCTGCTGGAGCGCCTGCTGCAGGTCGGAGAACAGGCCGCCCGCCGGCTGCGCGGCGGATTGGGAAAGAAGCATTGAGTATTGTCGATTGAATATTGAATATTTAAGGTCCACCTTCGGCGGGTCATTTATAAAAAACAATTAGAAAGATGACGGAGCGCAGCGACATCCACAAATTTTCAATTTTCAATAGTCAATTCCGGCTTGTTCGGTAGCGTATTAACCAGGGAAGAGAAGGAGAAACCTTGATGAAAGCAAAAATGTCCAAATTGGTCAAAAAATTATCCTATGCGTTGATTTTCTTAGCCGGCCTGGGCCTGGGGGCGGTCATTTTCGACGATGGTCCCCGACTCGCGTGGGCCAAAAAGAGCGTTCTCGATTATTTCCATTTCAACGGCGGGAGGCAATGGTCCAATTACCGCAGGGTCATGGTGCGGGTACAATTACAGCCCCGTCAGGCAAACAAGTATAAAATTTATAAAGCATATGTGTACAATGATAGTAAGGCGAGGGTGTACATCAAAAGAAAGTAATCTGCCGCAATCATCCGCCGGTTAGGCGCATTTGCCTGCGGTTCCGATAGGCCGGGCGCCATGTTGACAGGGTTGTGGTTGTTGACGATAGGGGCGCAATTCAGGCTTTACTTTTTCCGACAATAGACCCACGCTCGTCCATCGTCGATAACTTTGGTCTTATAAACTCTATAGGTGCTTGTTCTGTGGCTCTGCAAATCAACCCGGGCTCGCACTATGTTGTAACCTCCGGATTGTTGCCCGTAGTCGATCTTGAAAAAGCTTTGAATGCTATCCGCATCCGCCACCCTGAGGCCGTTTCCGAAAAGCACCATTCCCAACACCATACCCGCCAGAACACAAAGAATGTAAGACAATTTCTTCATTTAAATTCCTCCATCCGCATTTCTTATGATTCTTATTTCCCCTTGATGGGCTGGCCGGTAAATAAAACCGGAATCGTCAAATAGTCATCGCCGATCTTGGCCGGATCGTTTTTTCCCCTTTTTAACAGGCTGACGATGAAATACCAGTTGTCGGAGGTGTCGAACCGATCCATTTCGATCGTCGAGACCAACCATAACGGCTTGTCGCCGTCGTAACGACCGATTTCGCCCTCGGCAATGGCCACCGCCTCGGCAATGCTCAGAGGCAAGGGACGACCCACGGACCAGGCCGGATAATTTCTAAACAGATCCGCCGTTATCTCCGCATTGTACCCTTTACCGCCAACGCTCGAATAGGTCGCGTAAAACGGAGTCCCTGGACCCCCTTCAGAGCCCATCTCCTGAAACTCCTGGTTCGAACAGGCGCACAAAAAAAATACGCCCATCGGGAGCAGAAACAGAAGGTAAAGGTTTCTTTGCAATTGGAATTTCCACTCGAGGGGGCAAGGCATTATTCCGTCCGCAACGCATTTATGGGGTTCAGCTTGGCCGCCTGGCGGGCCGGATAAAAGCCGAAGAAAATTCCCACCACCGCGGCCACGAGGATGCCGATCAACATGGCGGAATAAGCGACCGCAAACTGCCACTTGGCAAAATGAGCGATGATCCGGGAGGCACCCACCCCCCCCAGGGCGGCCCCAAGCAATCCGCCCACCAGACAAAGTGTGACGGCTTCCATCAGAAACTGCCCCTGAATATCGCCCTGCCTGGCACCCAGAGCGCGGCGAATACCGATCTCCTTTTTACGTTCGGAAACCGACACCAGCATGACGTTCATCACTCCTACGCCACCCACAATGAGGGAAATGCTGCCGATGGCCCCCAAAAGGAGCGTAAAAAGGCGCATCTGCTTTTGCATCTGTTGGATGAGTTCCTCGGCACTGCGCACCTCCATACGAATACCGCGGATGTTCTGTTGAAAGTAGGCCTGGATCTGTTCCGCTGCCGCCTTATGGTCCGCCCCGGGTGTCTTGCGTGCCATGATGGTTTCGATTTTGCTGGTGCGCTCAATGCGTTGCAGGGCGGCAATGGGTATCATGATGCCGTCGTTTATTTGATACGGCCGCATGCCGCCCATAGGGGCTGCGGCGATCTCACCCAGGATGGACAAAAGCTTTTGCTTGAAAAATATTTGAGTTCCGATGAGTTCCTCGACCCCCAGGCTGCGCAGCTTTTGGGCCACCTTATGCCCCACCACGCAGAAAAGCATCTGTTGATCCAGATCATGGATGAAACGGCCTTGTTTGAGGTGCAATTTGTTGATCGCCAGGAATCCCTGGGTGACCCCCAGGAGAGGGGCGTCGAAGCGCTTGCCTGCGTATTTCAGTTGTCCGTATATTGAGGCGTAAGGCGCCACCGACTTGACTGCCGGGCAAAACTGGGGCAGTTCAAGAGCATTAGCCACCGTAATGGTGCCCTGACGCTGTCCCGCCCCGCCCCCCGTGCCAAACCCCTTGCTGATGGTCATGATGTCGGTGCCCATTTCCTTGAATTGGCGCAGGGCTTCGTTTTGGACGATGGTTCCGATGGAAACCATGGCAATCACCGAGCCGATCCCGACTACGATCCCGATCAGGGCCAGGATGGAGCGCTGTTTGGCACCCATAAGGCTCAACAGGGCTTCTATCAGATTGGATTTAAGCTGCATGAATAACCCCGTCCTGCATGCGCACATAAAGCTTGCATTGGTCGGCGATGTGGGGATCATGAGTGATGATGCAGATGGTGATGCCCTCGGTCTGGTTCAGTTCGATAAAAAGATTCATGATTTCCTGGCCCACCTGGGTATCCAGGGCCCCTGTGGGCTCATCGGCCAGGATGATGTCCGGGCTTCCCACCAGGGCGCGGGCGATGGCCACCCGCTGCTGTTGTCCACCGGATAGTTCTGTGGGGCGGTGGTGTTCACGCTCCTGCATGCCCACTTTTGCCAGCATCTCACCGGCCAGGCGGTTGCGTTTTCTTTCTCCCATACCCCGATAGACCAGCGGTAGACCCACATTTTGGAGGGCGGTGAGGCGGGTGATGAGATTGAATTGCTGGAATACAAAACCGATTTTGCGGTTGCGTATCTCCGAAAGTTGATTGTCGCTTAATTCGGACACTTTTTTTTGGTTCAGATAAAAAACCCCTGCATCGGGCATGTCCAGCAGCCCCACGATATTCATCAGGGTCGATTTGCCGCACCCGGAGGTTCCCACAATGGAAATCAAATCCCCTTGGGCCACCGAAAGGTGGGTCCCCTTTAGAATCTCCATCTTCACGGGGCCGATCTGATAGCTTTTATGGATATCGACCAGTTTAATCATGTCCTGGGTCTCAAAATTTTTCGAAACCATCGTCCGCCTGTTTTTTGCCTGCTGGTGAAAAGCCACCGGCTGCCGGGGCGCCGGCAGCTATCACGACTTCATCGCCGGGTTGCAGGCCCCTAGTGATTTCCACCATCTGCAGGGTCGTCATGCCGGTTTGGACTTCCACTTGGGCCGGTTGGCCGGTTTTTTTGTCTTTGACGGCGAGCCAATTCTTGCCGCCCTGGGAGCGCACCGTTTCGATAGGCACCAAAAGCGCATCCGGGTTATGATAGACCCGAACCTGCAGATGGGTGGACATGCCCAAACGGATGCGTTTTTTTTGTTCCGCAGTCAGAGTCGCAATCCTGACCGTAATATCGAACATGGGTACCTGAGAGCGGGTGCTTTGGCTGGCATTGGAGGCGATATGCTTGATTTTTCCTGTCAGGGTAAGATCCGCAAAGGCATCGCTGGAAACGATCACCTCCTGATTCAGTTTGATTCTCCCGATATCGATTTCATCCACTTGACTCTTAATCGATATTCCTTCCAAATTGCCCACTGCCAGCAAAATCTCGCCCGGAGTCACGGAAACACCTGCGGCCATGGCTTTTTTCTTTTTTCCCTCCTTGTCCAGGGGTTGAATGATGATTCCGTCCACCGGAGCATAGACCGAGGCCCCCTTCAGTTGCGCCTTTATTTCATTTAAGCCGACCCGGGCATTCTGGAATTCAAAACTTGCGATATTCACGTTTTCCGGGCTCCCTTTTTTCAGAACCCCGGCCAATTCCTCCTCCGCGGCAGCGAAATCGAGCTTCTGGTTTTCGTATGCAGACTTGACCGATTCATGCTCCCCGGCCGGCACGATCCCTTTTTCTAAAAGGAGCGTGGACTCCTTCAGCTTGCGAACGCTCATGGCGAGACTGTTTTTGGCTTTGATATGGGCCCGTTTGGCTCGCGAAACCTCGTTGTTTTTATCCCAGTTTTTCAGATTTTTGTATTGCTGCCGGGCTTTTATATACTTGGCTTGGGCCTCCCGCAACTTGACTTCCAGCTGGGAAATGTCCAAGCGCAACAGCAGATCCCCCTTTCGTACCTGCTGGCCGTATTCGAAAATTTTGGTGTGCACCTTGCCGTCAAAGGGCGCCAGAACGTTGATCTCCTCAAGCGGTTCGACAAAGCCGCCCAGTGAAATGTTGGATGAAACGAGTTGGGGTTGGACGACGAAAGTCCGCAGACTGGCTGCAGGCGAATCGACCGGCCGGTTGCGCCGGGGCAGTCGCATTAGGCTCAAAAAATCTTTGTTCCAGGAATACAGCCCTACACCGGCAAAAAGGGCGATGACCAGCAGGGTGGCAGCCACCCGCACCACCTGGACTTTCTTTAAAAGCGCTTTCAGGCTGCGGTTTGAGTCTTCAATTTCAAGATAGGCTTGGCGCAGTTTCTGATTGAGCTCCTTTTCCGCTTCCTGCAGTTTTTGCATCTCGGTAATATCGCTGAAAACCACGATAACGCCCGCGTTGCTCGCCTTCGAATCTTCGGACACACGCAGATAGGAAGAGGTTAGCGCCAGATTGACGCTCACACCGTCTTTGCGCCGAAAATCGACCATCTTGGTATAGCCCACCTTGGATTCGTAAATCGCATCCAGGATGGTCTGGTTGAAAACGTCGATGCCTTCCATCTCCATCAGGAATATCTCACCAAACGGCCGATTGAGGACCTCTTCCCGGCCAAGTCCCAAGATACGGGCCGCCGCCGGGTTAAACATGATGATCTTGCCTTCCAGATCGAGGGTCATGACCCCGTCGGTCATATTCTCAAGGATATTACGGTAAAATGTCGATTCGGCTGCCATGGAAAATTCCTAATTTTTTGCCGGCTCTGGCCTTAGTCGCGCTTGAGCCCGACCTGCCACGTATCCAGGGTTGTCCCCAAAACCTGGTCCAGGGCCGTCAGTGTGTTGCGATACGCTAAAACCGCGTTAAGCTCGTTGTTTTGAGCACTGACCAGGTCATTTTGAAACGACACCAATTGGAAATTGGTGGATCGACCCACCTTCAGCTTCTGTTGTTCGATCTCAAGTTTGCGTTCGGAAAGCTCCCGCGCACGTTTGGCCATCTCAACCTGCTTGAGCCTGGTTTTTACTTCTCGCAACGCGTCTTGAACTTCGATGGCAATATTATCTGTGAGTTCCTCCAAATTGAGTTCGACTTTTTTTAAACCGGTTTCGGCGCTCAGCATCGCCTGCCGGCGGCTCAAATCACCATATAAGGGTACCTGCAACTGGAGACCCACCTGCCAATTGGAATTTGCGCTGTCGGTTCCCGGATCCACCTCCGTGTCGGCACCGCTATAAGCCCCCTGCAGAGAAAGATCCCAGAGGCGGTTGTTTTTGGCCAGCATCAGATTGATTTCGGCGACTTCCCGGTTTATGCCGGCCTGCAAATAGTCGGGTCGATTGGCAAAAGCGGTCATAATACAGTAATCAAAAGACGGTAGTTGGGTGGGCGGCTCTCCTTCGGGCACCGGATCGATCCGGGTGTGTCGCTCAATGTCCAGAATCTTCAACAAATCAAGACGGGAACTATCCACACTGTTTAAGGCCGTTTCGAAGTCGAACTCGCGAGAGGCCACATCGGCTTCGGTCTGCACGATTTCGGTGGCCGCCATGCGGCCGACGGTGATCAGGGCCTGGTTAATTTTCAACAGATCCTTGGCCCGTTCGACTGACGCCCGGTTGATTTCAAGTTGCCGTTGGGTCTGATGAAAGCTGCGATAAACACGGATGACAGATGTGACCGTATTCATGAGGGTGGATTTGAGGTTGAGGATATTGGTCTGCTCATTTAGGCGTGCAATGCTCACCGAGGCCTTGTTTACGCTAATTCCGGCGCCTTTTAAAAGGGGTTGCTGCAAAGAGATCTGCCAGGAATTTTGACCTGTTTCCGTAGTTGAGCCGGTATTGGGGTCCTGCGCCTGATCGCTACGGGCCCAACTGAAGCTAAAGGTGCCGCCGGTAGGGAACGTTTCGGTCATGCTTAAGGTAGCGTCCAAATCGGTTGTGGACGTCGATGTTTTGGTTTTAACGGTAGTCTTTTGGGTGGTTGTGTCTTTGGTCCACTGTGCACCGGTCGTCAGGTTCAAATCGGGGTAAAACTTATCTTCGGCCACCTTGAGGTCGAATTTTTGCAGCACCCGGTCCAGATAAGCGCTTTCAATGGTTCGGTTTGAACGCAGCGCTATATGAACGGCATCTGCCAGGGTCATTTGTATGGCTGTGCTTGAGGCGGGAGTCGACTGCTCGTCACCATAAACAACCGACGCCGCTACGAGTCCTGCCAGCAAAACCCGCCACAACCAGTGAAAACCAAACCGGCCAGTCAACTTGAACCCATAAGGACACATTGCCTGTCTTACGTTAATTAATACCAAATACTCATCCTATTCAAAACTTCAAGAGGGGGATAGCCGTGTGGAAGACAACGATTTTTCCCATAACACGACAAACCGGCAAAAACAATAAATAGTGCACATTCTTATCCCTTTGGTGGTGGAGAGGAAAACACCCTTGAGGAACTGGCCCCGAGAATACAGAAGGGCTTTTCCGAAAAGCTCAAATATGTTAAGATCCGGGGGAAACTCATGCAAAAAAAAGAGCACCCACCTCATGAAAAAAAAAGCTACAGATGAACTGCTTCAGTACCTGATCAATTTGACCGGAGAGATAGCCGGGGGGGAATATGATCACGCGATGGACGTCTTCGAATTCACCAAGACCGACCAGTACCCTGAACTCATCACAAACCTTGCCGAATCTTTTGGCATGATGATGGTCAAGATCGAAGCGAGGGAATTCAGGCTGGAGCAGATGATCGAAGACCTGAACCAGAAAAACATGGAGTTGGAAAAGACGTTAGAAAAGGTAAAACTGCTGGAAAACATAAAAAAGCATCTGGGCCGGTTTGTGCCGGAATCGGTGAAAAAAATCATTGAGACGGCCCCGGAGGCTCCCGACCTGGAAAAACGGAAGAGGGACGTCTCGGTTCTCTTTTTGGACGTGGCCGGGTACACCAAGATGAGTGAAAGCGTGGAACCGGAAAGGATGAACATTCTGATCGAGATGTATTTTTCAAACTTCCTGGATACCATCCACCAAAACAAGGGGGATATCAATGAAACGGCCGGTGACGGATTGATGATCATCTTTCAGCATGAGGATCCCTTGATCCATGCCCGGAACGCGGTACTGACCGCGCTGGCCGTTCAAGACGGCGTGAAAGTGATCAATAACGATCTGGAAGGTATATTTGATCCCGTTGTCGTCAACATCGGGATCAACTCCGGGGCGGCCTCCGTGGGCTCATCCCGGTTCGAAGGGATTACGGGAACTCGAATGACATTTACCGCCTCCGGTCCCGTGACCAACGTTGCCGCCCGGATCGGCGCCAAAGCCACAAGGGGAAAAGTGTTTATTGGAGGGAGAACGGCGGAACGGGTGAAAGACCTTATTCTACTTGAGGATGTGGGAAAACATCGCCTAAAAAACGTGAAGGATCCCGTCCAGATTTACTGTGTGCTGGGGAAAAAAGAGGATGCGGCATGAAAATCTCATTTCGGCCTATACAACCATACAACATATAGGGGTGCTTTTTCTTGACAAATAACCACCTTGCCGCTATACACCGCCTTCCAGAAAGCGAGTTCTTATCCCTTTCCTAATGGCCATGTGGGAACGATCAAGGTTTCCGGCGAACCGAACGAACAAGGAGGTCTAAAAATGAGAAAACAACAGACCAACTGGAAGTTGAAAACCCTATTAATTTGCCTGACGATGATATTGTTTCTGTTCGTAAACCACACTTATGCCGATGACAGCGCCGTGTGGAACGAGATCGAAAACAGGGTTAGAAATCCCTGTTATAGTGACTGCAGTTCAGTCAATAATCCCGATGAGTGCCAAAAAGGATGCGATGCTTTTACAGATAAGGCCAAAGGGACCATCTTTGCGTGTGTTATGTGTTACAAAAATGATCCATACGCTAATTTAACCGGCGCCGAAAAAGCCTTTTTGTATTGTTGCCGTTATTTTTCAATGGACTTGGGCAATATCGGGGGGATGATTGCTTTCGGTGGTGGATCAGAAAGTTTTAAGAAAGGAGCCAAAATCGCCTATGACAAGACAATGTCCACCAACTGGAAAGAGGTGGCCAAGAATCTTCCCTAGCTACCTATGTCTTTGGGCGGTTTATTCAGTGTTGAGTTCGACAATAAACTTTCGCCCCCTGCTCCATCTGCTCGCGTGTTCATGATTCCTGCTTGAATCAATTTATCCATGACATCTTTACACGATCTCGCTCCCGAGTGCTCTAGACCTAATACGATCTTATGGGGGGTAGCAAAGCGGTAAACAAATTCCTATTACGAAAAACAATGCAATGCTTTTCTTTGTTGGCATTACATTCCCTTCCATTAACCCGCCTTTTCTCATGACCAGAATATTATAGCCGCAGGTGGGTCTGTTACCGGCCGTTTCTGCCAACAAAGACATCTGTTGGCACTCCGTTTACATTATATTCTCTTGTCGGCTTCAGGTGAACAGGATTGTCGCCGGAAATAAAAGGCCCTGTCCGAAATCAGCTGATAATATAGATCTTGGGATAGGAAAGATCAAGCCGGGGCATTATTAATGATCTCGACTCCGGAGCTTGTGCCGATACGATCGGCGCCAGCTTTTATCATGGTCACTGCCGTATCCCAGTCCTTAATCCCGCCGCTGGCTTTTATCTTCATTTCGCGGCCGACGATTTTGCGCATCAGGCGCACATCCGCTACTGTGGCGCCGCCTCCGGCAAAACCCGTGCTGGTTTTGACGAAATCCGCACCTCCATTTTTGGAAATCTCACAGGCCTGGATTTTTTCTTTTTCGGTTAAAAGCGAGGTTTCGATAATGACTTTCAAAATCGTTTTGGAATCGGCAGCCAGCCGAACGGCACGGATATCATCTTCGGCGGTTTTTAAATCGGCGGACTTCACGGCACCGATGTTCAACACCATGTCCAGCTCCCGGGCGCCGCATTCGACCGCCGTTTGGGCTTCAAACGCTTTGGCCGATGAGTGCATGGCACCGAGTGGAAATCCCACAACCGAACAGACCGCCACCTCTTCACCCGCCAGTCTTTCGGCCACATGGGGAATATATCCTGAATGGACACAGACCGCCTTAAATCCATGAAGGAGCGCCTCAACACAGAGTTTGTCGATGGCATCGATGGAGGCTTCGGGTTTGAGGAGCGTGTGATCGATGTATTTTGCCATCTTCTCAGGTGCTAATGAAAAGGTGGTTTTGGTTTTTCCCATTTCCCCTCCTATGATTAATAATTTGTGTCCGGTCGAAATCTGCCATTGCCGGACAGATGCCGGCTACGCCGCTTGATAATATTCAAGCTCGATTTCCGGCGCCCATGTTTCAAGGAGCATCTCAACCGTCTTGCGCTGGCTGACGGCTGCGTTTTTTTCCACTAAAACCACACGCCGAAGGCTGGATTTCTCCTCCAACAAGGCCATATTCAAACATGCGATGGCGGAATGAAGCGGTGTCAAACTCGGATTATAGGCAGCCGACTCCGCGGAGCGACCCGTGAATATTTTTCCTGTTCCGGTCTGAATGGCGCAACCGGCAAAATTCTTCGAATAGGGCGCATACGATCGTTCCGCTGCCAGAAGGGCTTGGGCGATCATCCGGTCTTTGGCAGGGAATTTCAGTTTGAGTTTGCAGTAAGGCTCCTTGGCTCCCAGTAATGCGGTTTTGTTGCCCAGATCCAACGGGCGCATTGCACCCGGAAGAAGCTCTGAAAGGGGGGTTTTTTGAACCGCATGATTTTCTCGGGAGGGGAGGATAATGGGCATCTCGGGATATATCTCAAACTCATTGAGAAATTGACGGCAGTGTCCACAGGGCGGTTCTGAAACCGCCAACGCATAAAGCTGTTGAGCGCCCTGATGCCAAGCATTCATGGTTGCCGATTGCTCCGCATGGATGGACTGATTCAATGGTTGCTGCAAAAACTCAATGTTGGCCCCCAGATAAAGATCGAACCGATCGGCGGTGTCCTTCGAACCCGTCTTGGCAACGGCCCCGACTCGAAATTGAGAGATCGGGGCCACGGCAAATATCCTGGCGAGAGGAAGGAGCATACACATGAGTTCTTCCAAATCGATTCCGAAAAATTGAGTCAGTTGAAAACATTGTGCTGCGGAAAGCATGCCGCCTTGAACGGGAATGGTATTCAGCACCTCATGCACAGCCTTCGGAAATGTGTTCAGGCGCTCCTGGAATTGTTTGCGACGATCATTCATTGGCTGAACCGCAACAGCGAGCGCAATCCCCGTGGTTTGCTGCGGGGTTAGCGAGCGAATCAAAAATTAGACATAATTCCTTACGGGGGAAGAATCCCCGCACCTTGGTGCGGGGAGCTTCAATTCTTCAACTTTATCGGCGGATACCCTGGCATAGAAAAGCCTGGGCGGATTCATCAGGAGGTCTCCTATGGTATAGGCATCCAGAAATCTTTTTTGGGCCGGAGCGATCTTTTTCGGGTCGCCGTCAGTGTAGAAGACAGCCAAGGGCTCGCCGTTAAAAACACGATCGCCGATTTTCTTTTTAAGAACGATTCCGAGGGAGAGATCAAGGGATTCATCTTTTGTGTTCCGGCCGGCGCCCAGCACCTTTGAAGCCATCCCGACCGCTAAGGTGTCGATCTTTTCGACAAAACCTGATTTTTCTGAGAGGACTTCAATTTTGGCTTTGGGCTGGGGCAAAAGGGATGGATTTTCGATCACTTCGGAATTACCGCCCTGAGCCTTAACAAATTCTTTTAATTTTTGGAGGCCCTTTTTTTGTGCAATACACGCTTTCAGCATTTTGCGGGCGGCAGAGTCGGAGGGGGCGATTCGGGACAGAACGAGCATTTGGCTCCCCAGTTCCAGCACCAGTTCCATCAGATCTTTGGGTCCGTTCCCGCAGAGGGTGTCGATGGCTTCCCTGACTTCGATCGCGTTTCCAATGGCATAACCCAAGGGCTGCTCCATGCTTGTAATCAGGGCAACGACTTTTTTGCCCGCACCCTCCCCGATTCCGACCATGGTTTTTGCCAACTCAACAGCCCCTTCGTAGGTTTGTATGAACGCGCCAACACCGGTCTTGACATCCAATACGATGCCGTCGGCCCCGGCCGCGAGCTTCTTGCTCATAATGGAGGCCGCGATCAGCGGGATGGAGTCTATGGTCGCAGTCACGTTTCGTAAGGCATAGATTGCTTTGTCTGCGGGCGCGATACGGGCAGATTGGGCCATAAGGCTGACATGAACCGTATTGGCAATTTCGATGAATCTTTCTTGTGCCAGTTCCATTTTCATTCCGGGGATGGATTCCAATTTATCGGCCGTTCCGCCGGTGTGTCCCAGATCCCTGCCCGTCATTTTGGCGACGATGCCGCCGCAGGCCGCGACCAACGGCGCCAGCACAAGGGTCGTCGTATCCCCCACGCCACCGGTTGAGTGTTTATCGACTTTAAAGCCCTCTATGGGGGATAAATCGACGCTTTCTCCTGATCTCACCATGCTCATGGTCAGATCGACACACTCGCGCTCGCACAAGCCGCTGAAGTAGACGGACATTAATAAGGCCGACATCTGATAATCCGGAATTTGGCCGCTTACAAATCCGTTGATTAGGAAATTGATCTCTTCTTGAGACAATTCCAAACCGTCCCTTTTTTTCCGAATCAGATCATACGTATTCATCCAGAGAACCTTTGTTACGGTTTATCAGTCATGCGTTCCACTATCCCTTTCACCAAAGTCTTAAATTTAGGAGATGCCTTTCGACCTGTTTCAATGACTTCCTGATGAGAAAGTGGTTTTCCGCTGATTCCGGCTGCCATGTTGGTGATCATGGAGAGTCCTAAAACTTTGATCCCCAGGTGTTTGGCCATAATCACTTCGGGCACGGTCGACATGCCCACCATATCCGCGCCCATGCGCCGCAACGCTTCAATTTCGGCAGGGGTTTCATAAGAGGGTCCGCTGATGGCGGCATATACACCCGATTGGAGGCTTATATCCAGTTTGCTTGCCGTTAAGTGGGCCAGATTTCTCAGTTCGCCGCTGTATGCGTCGCTAAGGTCGACAAAATGGCTATTCCCGCTTAAGGGATTGTCTCCCATTAAGTTGATGTGATCGCGGATGGTAACAATATTTCCGGCTTGAAAGGATTTATTAACGGCACCGGCAGCATTGGTGATGATAATGGTCTTTACACCAAAAGCGGCCATAACTTGAATCGGAAACACGACCTGTGACATGGCGTAGCCTTCATAATAGTGAACCCTTCCTGAAAGCACGAAAAGGGATACACCTGAAAACCGGCCGGATACAACTTCTCCTTGATGACCATCGACCGAAGATATCGGAAAATTGGGTATATCTTCATAGCGGATTCGAACCGCGTCCTGGAGCACGTCAACCAGTCCGCCCAGACCGCTGCCCGTGACGATTCCTATTTTGGGTCGGGCATCAAAAGTGTTTTTGAGTTTATTAACCGCATCAACAAATTTTTCTCTCATAAGATGATATCTTTTTTAAAGCTATTCCCATACGCTAATTCACCCACGCCGAGAACATCGGCAATGGTCTGACCGCAATCGGCAAACGTCGGCCGGATGCCAAGATCGACATTCTTGGCTACCTGATCGCCGTAAACCAGCAACGGCACATATTCGCGTGTATGATCGGTGTGGGCTTTATAGGTCGGATCGCAGCCGTGATCCGCCGTAATGATGAGCAAATCCTCCAGCGACATGGCCCTTAAAATTTCCGGTACCCGGCGGTCAAACATTTCCAGCGCTTTGGCATACCCTTCCACATTACGGCGATGTCCGTAAAGCATGTCAAAGTCGACCAGATTGACAAAAATCAAACCTCTTTTTTTGGGGTTTCTTTTTATGACTGCCAGGCTTCGATCCACACCGTCGGCATTGTTTTGGGTATGAATTTCCTCACTCAATCCTTTGTGTCCAAAAAGATCACCGATTTTTCCCACGCCGACCGTAAACAAACGATTCCGCTTTAAGATATCCAAAAGTGTTTCCGACGGGGGGGGGATCGAAAAATCCTTGCGCGCCCCGTTGATTCTTTTAAAGTGACCCGTTGTTCCTCGAAAGGGCCTGGCAATTACCCGTCCAACCGCATGCTCCCCAGTTAGAATACGTCTGGCGATTCGGCAATACGTGTACAGCATGTCCGGAGGGGTAATCTCTATATGGGCGGCAATCTGAAATACAGAATCTGCCGATGTGTAGACAATGGGGTTTCCGGTTTTTAAATGCGCGTCACCCAGTTCATCCAAAATAACCGTTCCCGATCTCGGGTAGTTCCCCAAAACTTTTTGTCCGATTTCTTTTTCAAATGTTTTGATAACATCCAAGGGAAATCCGTCGGGATAGATGGGGAACGCAGAGTCAAGGACGATGCCGGCAATTTCCCAATGGCCGGTTGTGGTATCTTTGTTAGTGGATTGCTCACGCATCTTGCCATAACAACCAACGATTTCCCTCGCACGACAACCGATATCAACGATTTTTCCCAAACCCAAAGCGCAAAGATTGGGGAGGTTCAATACCCCACGCTGTTGAAAAATATGCAACAGGGTATGGGCGCCGTGATCATTAAACCGATCTGCATCCGGCAGATGGCCCACACCTAAACTGTCCAGAACGATCAAGATAACCCGATTGAGCATATTACTATTTGATGTTTAAAAATTTCGGAAATCAAAAAATATCGCAGAATAATCTGCAAAAGATTTAGGTTATTCTATTTTAGGCGGACCCGCATGTCCATATTTATTTAAAGGGCCTCATAAAATAAAGAGCGGTTGAAAATTGATTGCATTGTTTCTAATCTCCGGCTAATATGTTTGCGATTTTACTATTTTCTACTCAATGCCTGTTCGGTTTAGAAGGGTTAAATGCGCTTAATCTAAAAGGGAAGGAGGAAGTCTCATGGGAAGAAGCAAAAACAAATTCAATTTGACGGTGACGGTGATTGTCTTAGTGGGTCTAATGGCTGTCGGGAGCTTAATTCCTGCCAAAGCTTCCGCTGATGAGTACACAACGCGAGATTTAAACGAGCAGCTCGTCATGGCCACACTTTGGGTCCAGGTCTCGGCTGAATTCCGCGCCCTGGCCTATCAATCCTTTAATCTGGCAAAAATGAACCTCGACGCGTTCCTGAGTTCATATACCGGATCAAAGCCGGTTGCCATTAGTGCCGACGTCGATGAAACGTTGATTGACAACTCGGCATACGAGGCATTTCTTGTCGGAAACAATTTTGGATATTCTTCCAAAACCTGGGGTCCCTGGATAGCATCCGGTCAGGCAACGGCGATGCCGGGCGCCACCGAATTT
Organism: uncultured Desulfobacteraceae bacterium; assembly: GCA_964530095.1. GTDB lineage: Bacteria > Desulfobacterota > Desulfobacteria > Desulfobacterales > CAZHA01 > CAZHAH01. The sequence continues at coordinate 25,175 of CAZHAH010000068.1, forward strand.
TTGAATTACGCCAAAGAGAAAGGTGTCGAAGTTTTTTATATCACCAATATCAAAATGAAATATTATGACGGTGCCGCAAAGAAGTTAAAGGCACTGGGTTACCCCAATGTGGACAAAAAGCATATGTTGCTTCGGACCGATAGCAGCGATAAGCAAAAGCGCCGCGATCTCGTGACAAAGGACTATGAGCTTGCCCTTTTCTTGGGTGACAACCTGAATGATTTTCTCAGTGTTTTCCGCAAGAAACCGATTGACGTCCGGTTTGCCGAAGTTGACAAGATTAAGGAAGAATGGGGCAAAAAGTTTATCATGGTTCCAAATCCATTGTATGGTGATTGGGAAGGTGCTGTATACAAAGGCAACTGGGGTGCCAGCGCGGCTGAAAAAAATAAGATGCGAAAAGAGCATCTTAGGCGATGGGATTATCAACCCCAATAGCAAAAAACGAATAGCTCCCGCATCGAGGGATTCCTCGATGCGGGATTACTTCAAATACTTTCCCACCAATAAGTCCAGTTTTTTTCTAGTGTCTAACGGTACGGCAGTCGGATCCGTCATAATGGCGTCTTTAAGCGCCACGGCACAGGTACAGGTCCGCTTTTGAGGGATTTTCGGAACCACGCCCTCAAGAATTTCTTTTGCGGAAGAAATGTTTTTTTTCAGATTTTGGATAACGGTTTCCACCGTGACCGCTTGCGTATCTTTGTGCCAACAGTCAAAATCGGTCACCAGGGCCAGGGCCGCATAACAAATTTCAGCCTCACGGGCCAGTTTGGCTTCCTGGAGGCTGGTCATGCCGATGATATCCATCCCCCACTGACGATACAAATTCGATTCCGCCCGGGTGGAGAATGCGGGTCCCTCGACGCAGAGCAGGGTTCCCCCTTTGTGTATCGAAACATTTGTCCGGGTCGCGCTTTCGTATACCCGGTCGGCCAGATCCGGGCAAACCGGATCTGCAAAGGCAACATGGGCGGCAAACCCATCGCCGAAAAAGGTGCTGATGCGGTTTTGGGTGCGGTCGTAAAATTGATCCGGAATAACGATGTCCAGCGGGCGAATGTGCACTTTGAGACTACCAACCGCCGTAAGAGAGATAATATGCTCAACCCTCAATTTTTTAAATCCGTATATGTTGGCACGAAAATTAATCTCAGAGGGGGTAAGCCGATGGCCGCGGCCGTGTCGGGGCAGAAAAGCAACCCGGATGCCTTTCAATGATCCAAGAATATATTCATCCGATGGGGCACCAAAGGGCGTGTCGAGTGAAACATGCCTTATGTCAGTCAAGCTTGCCATCTCATACAGCCCACTGCCGCCAATAATGCCGATTCGGATATCTTCGTTCATACTAGCCACCTTTACCTTCGGACCATTTTATTTAAAATTGATGAGAATATCTTTTCCAATTCGTTTTGTAGTTATAATATCGCCAATGTCGGGCAAGTTCATTTTTTCTCCTTTTTTCAATAGCTTTTTAACATATCCATAATCATCACGAAGTGCGCTTTGGCAGCTAACTGAAATTTATGTCAGTGGGTGTTTTCAGAAGTTTTCGGGCTTTTTGGGAGTCCGGGCTCGTGCTGTACTTATTATACCCGCCATTAATAGTGATTTGTTTAAGTGTCTATTTTTTTGAGGAAATGATGACATACCTGCTGGTTACGCCGATTATTTTTCTCTTTTGCATGGCCGATACCACTCCCGCATTGAAACGCTCCGAGGAGAGTGGCGCCTGCATTATATGCGTACGCTGCCACCCGCTTTTCTTTATAATATGGAGATAATCATCGATCATTATCGAATTGCCCGTCATTTCATTCCTGG
>CAZHAH010000069.1:0-26574 GCA_964530095.1 uncultured Desulfobacteraceae bacterium
CCATTTCTATCACGATGATATCTTTAAGTATATTTTCACAAACCACGAAGTTGGGCTAAGCACTTCTGCTGCTTCAGCATGTGCATCCGCCTCCCGCTCTAATTTCACATAGCATAAAGCTAAGTTCAGGTGAGAATACATATCATCGGGTTGCAGCTGAATCCCTTCTTTATACTCGTGGACCGCTTTTTCATACTGTCCTGTCAAGCGATAAGCATCGCCTAATCTACCTAAGTACCAGCCCGGTGGAATTGGGTTCAAACGCATTGCATTTTTAAGTACATTTATTGCTTCTTCCGGCTTACCGGCAGCGTTTAAAATCATACCCAAGCCCGCATTGATCTCAGTGTTATTTGGAAAAAGGTCACGAGCTATTTCTAACTCCGAAATGGCCTTATCAAATTGCCCTTTCCGTGAATAAGCATAGCCAATCAAGAAGTGTGCGCCAGCATCGCTGTCTCCACAGTCAAGAACTTTCTGCGCCAGTTCAAAGGCATGTTCGATGGATTTTTCAGGTGTTTTGCTCGTGTTAAAAATCCCATCCATGAGAAGGGTCCATGCAACCATTTCCGTTGCTGACGAATAATTCGGATCCAAGTCAAGGGCTTCTTTTGCCTTTTGCCTTGATAAGATATTGTCATCGGGAGTGAAGGCCCTGAAATGCTCCAATGATTGCATCACCTTTATGTAGGCCTCAAAGCTCTCCGTTTCAGGTCCCCAATTCGCCGACTCTCCTTCGGTCAATTTTACCTGCAGGACAGTGGCAATTTTCATTGTGATCTCATCTCTCATAGCAAATATATCTTTCAGCTCTCTGTCGTATTTTTCCGCCCAAAGGTGATGATCATTCGTTGCATCAATAAGTTGAGCTGTGATCCGTATCTGGTCAGCGAATTTCTGGATGCTACCTTCCAATACATACCGAACTCCCAGATCGCGGCCTATCTCTTGGATTTTCACCGATTTGCCTTTGAATGTGAATGAAGATTCTCGATCGATTACAAACATACGGGGGATTTTGGCCAGCGTGGTAATAATATCTTCAGTAAATCCATCGCTAAGAAAACGATGCGGAATAAAACTGAACCCACCGTTGATGCGACGGGTCCGATCAGGGTTTAAAATTTTTTTCTTTATCATGACCATACCTCCAATTTGCTGCTTAACCATAGCCTCGACGAGGAAACTCTTGAACTATATGACCGCTAACCTTACAAAAATGGCAATGTGCTACGGTTTTAAACCAAAAAAGCCGATTCTGGACCCACAGTAATAGAGCGATACACCAGATCGGCAGCACTGTGGAAGATGCATCATCCATGTTTTTTTGATTTTTTTTGCTCAGACCGTGTCGACGGCGGTTTTCCGCTTCCCGGTGGTTCTTTTTTCCCTTTTCGCTCTGGCGATATCTTCTTTGAGCTTCGCGCTTGTTTTTAAGCTCGCCGGCAAGACGGCATGCATCACAACAATACGCCTGACCTCTAAAGCAGCTGCGGCAGATACAAAAATAAAAATCGCACCATCGACATTGAATCAGAAGTAACAGCAACGCAAATACATGCCTCCGGTCTTGCAAAAAGCCGGAAGATGTATTAAAAATGACGCAGTGGTATGGGCTTCCGGCTAAATGCGGTAGCTCTCAATTTAAGCCCGAAGGTACAGCTTCGGGCTTATCTAATCTAGGCTCTTGTTATGATTCAAAAATGTCTGCCAAGATACAAGAGCTTTTACCTCCCTATAAAAATACTGAGAATGCCAGGGATAATGAAAACGGTATTAATGGCAAAGAATAAACGGATGGAATTAGAAGAATGAAATGGATTCTTTGAAAAACTTTTTGGAATTAAATTGAACTACATGGGGAATAAAATACTCACAACATAACTAAACTGACTACATAACATGCATGAAGGATAATCTGATGATGTAGGGATTTCCCGAGATTTCCGCTCGGTATTGCACAAAGGCAACAGGCGCTTCAAGCTCAAATTGAAAAAGCTTCTCTCTTTTTTTTGTCCTTTTATCCTTGTGGCCTGAATGGAGAAGGAAAAGGAATCACATGTGTTCATTTCAAGTTATATGCGATCATTTAGGGTTTGACAGAGGCTACATTGTGGTATTATGAAAAAGGATTCAAAAGTGCTTGAATTTAATGATACGGTAGGGCTAACGGAGGAAATTGAAAATGGAATTTGAGAAGTTTAGGTCGTCTCGTAAATTAATTGTTGCAACTGTCATCATCGGATTAGCGGTTGCGGGTACAATCGCTTTCACCTATTCATCCGCCAAATCTAATAAATCGATTTCACCAACAATTACTCAAGATAAAACCGACCAGAATAAACAAGCAGCGGCTCAGAATAGCAATTCAAAGGTTCAAGGCAATGTTGCCAAGGCAGTGTTAAAGGTTGACGGCATGTCATGCTCGGGCTGCATTTATACCATCAAGTCCGCTTTGTCGGGCATGGCCGGGATCAAAGATATATTGGTTAACGTCGGCAACGGGGAGGCTGAAATATATTATGACAAAACAGAGCTGAAGGATATAAACTCAATCCCCAAATCAATCACCAACAGCGGTTATCCGGCCAAAGTCATGAGAATAGTGACTGCCGATGAAATACATAAACAAAGAGAGGTCGCTGCGGCGAAAGTGCGGAACTATATTGCCTCGGTCGGTGGATTTGACATCTCGCGTGAAGACTTCAATATAGAGCTAAATTTCGCGCAGAACAGGTATTTTCAAATATATGGAAAAGAGATCTCAAACACGGATCAGGGCCGGGCCCTTTTGCAAAGCCTCAAAGCCCAGGTTGTTTCGCGCCTGATCAATGAGGGGATTCAAATGCAGGAAATTCAGCGGTCCGGGTTTGCTGTCGATTCAAACACTGTGGACGAAGAGTTCAAAAGCTTTCTCGAAACCATGAACACTGATCTAACAAGATTCAATTCAGAGATAAACAAAAGGGGATACAGTCCGCAATACTTCCGCAAAAAATTTGAAATGCAGGTGTTGATCAACAGATTTCTTGATACCAAGGTATTTATCGGGCTCACAAATGATGTCGAAAAACAGCAACTGTATTCCACCTGGTTCAACAATGCACGACTGCTGGCCAACGTTGTCTATTACGACCGGGAGTTGGAGCGGTTGTTACAGGCTCAATCGGCAGGCGGGGGTTGCTCCGGGGGGAGCAGCAGCTGCAGCACGGGAAAATCGAATAGCCGGTCTTAGCCCAAATCACTCCTTTTGGGATGCCAGACGCCAGCCAAGCGGCAGTTGCTTGAAACGGCCGCCGAGTTCAATGGGATCACCTTTATATCCAAGTTTCTTGAAATCGATGTAGTTGGTGGTTTCCACCCACACCACATCCTCCATTCCGGTACCATGGAGTGATTTGAAGTCAATGTTCGAATAGGCCATTTTCTTGAAGTCCACCTCACGTTTATCCTGATGACAACGGCCGCATGATCGCTCGGTCTTCAGGCTGGCGTGGCACTGCACACAGGAGAGGGCAAACTTTTTAGGAAGGACTTCATGATTCAGACCAATAAACATAATGGTCTCCACCCATTTGAATTGGCCGCTGTAAGAAAGGCCGGCGGCTTTCATTCCATTAGCAAACGCCTTCTGCCAGGCCAGGGTATCCCAGTAACCGCCTGAACCATACAGTTGTGGAACAAGCAGATAATTGTAAACCGCATCGGCCGGCTGTATACCCCCCATAAACTTAAATGGATAGATTTTGGAGTTGGGGTCTTTGGCCGTACCCACCGGTGCGGTGATGGCCGTCACACCTTGGGTATTGAGCTTATCCCCCAATATGTGGCGTTTGACCTTGCCGTTATACCAGGCATAGACGGGTTTGACCCTTTTCTGCCAGGTAAAGTCGCCCATTTTCCAGTTGTAATCCGGCGTGTCGTCCAGGCTCTTTTTAATCTTTCGCTTTTTATCCCCTGCAGTTGACCAATCCCAGAAGATCTTGGCGGGATTACATTTGGCGTAAAAGGGATTGTGGCATGTGGTGCAGGCAATATGCTCGGTATGGCGATTGAGATGGTGGTTCAAAAAAAGACTGCCCTGGTGCGGCAGAGCGGTATGACAATCCTCGCACGATCGGCTCCCTTCGGCCACCGGCAGGGCGAGGCTGCGGCCGGAGATTCGGTGGTTGCGGGTCTTGTGGCAGTCGTGACACTGGAAGCCAAGGCCGCCCATATGGATGTCGCAGCTGCTGGAATGGAAATCGAAAAAGGGATTGAGCTTACCATGTTTGACCGGATCTTCTCCCTTGCTTGCAAAATGACAGGCGCCGCAGGTCTGCCGGCTGGGTTTGCCTACGTTTCGGGCCACATGGACCAAGTCTACTCCGGGACCCGGCATACCCGCACCCAAGGGGTCCTTTACATATGTGTTCGTGGTGTCGTGGCAGACCAGGCAGTCGATTTTTGTCTTATCGGTGAAGTCAAAGGCGGCTTCTTTCCAACCAAATCCGGCATGGCAACTGGTGCAGCGGGGCCAATTGCCGGAGAGGTTTATGAGGAAATTGTTGACGGTTTTACCGGCCTTGCCCAGGTCGATGCGCTTCTCGTAGCCCTCGGAAAAAGATGAGGGTCCTTTCCACAGCCAATGGGTACTGGTAAGCATCTGTTCTCCCTGTGCCTCGTGACATCGGAGACATTCCTTTGTCACTTCCGTGGGTGGCGGCTTTCCGGAAAGCTTGACCAGCTGATTGTGGTCGGGGACATTTTTGGGGTGGCATTCGGTGCATCCCACCGGTCCCTTATTCCATTTCTTATGGCAACCCATACATTGGCGGTGGTGGGCGCCCTTGAGCCCGATTCTACCGGGCAGCTCCGGATTGAAAGGCTTCTGGTGGCAGGCTGAACAGCGTGTTGTTTCAGGAGCTTTAAGATCGGCGGGCCGGTAGTGATGGCAGGTAAAACAATCTTTGAGAAACCCGGCATGCTTCTTGTGCATAAAGCGCACGGTTCCGAAGAGGTTTTGTCCATTCTTGATGATGGGATTGTTCATGAGAAAGTAGGTATGATCCATGTCTTCCAGCAGGGGTATGTTTTCACCCAGACGGCTCCGTCTCTGGGCGGGAGTCTCCTTAAGCACCTCTTTGACAAGCGGAACCACCTCGGTCGAATGTTGTTCAGCCGTTTTTTGCCGGGCCTCCCAGGCCTGCGGAATGGAAGGGGGCGTCCGGGGTGTTTCGGTTGGCTGGGCCGCGTCGATTCTCGTTTCGAATAAAGCAAGGGCGAGGGTCGTGGCCAACATGAGCAGCATTAAAACCGCCATCAGGCCCACCCGCTTGGGTTTCACTGTACGCCTCATGTGGACACCTCCTGATGTTGGGGGCTGAGCACAGGAAGATAGGTGATACAGATCCGATAGACAAATATTAAACCGGCAACCAGGGCAGCCGTAACGGCTATTTCTCCAACGGCCGGAAAGTATGCTTTTTCAGCATATGGCGGTTGAAAACCCACCAAAAAGACATTAACCCGATTCAGGACAATTCCGCCTACGATGAGAGTGCAGGCAATGAAAAGGGCCCGTCTCGAACGTCGGATTCGAGGGATAAGGAGCATGAGCCAGGGAAGGATGACCCCCGCAACCATCTCCACTATAAACGCATTACTTTGGACGGTTGCATCCAGAAGGTAGACATAGGTCTTGCGATATACCATATCGCCCAGTTTAAAACCGATATAGATACCGAGCAGAAAAATGGTGACGCGGGTCAGTGGGGTCAAGACATGCATTTCGCCGTTCAGCTTCAAGGAACCTGTAGCCATGGTGGTCTCAAAGACCACCATGGGGTAGCCGACGGCAATGGCGGACATCAGGAACAGCAAGGGCAGCAAAGGCGTATACCAAAGGGGATGCAATTTGGTTGGTGCTATAAGCATGAGCGATCCCAGCCCTGATTGGTGCATACAGGAAAGGACCACCCCGGCAATGATAAAGATCCACATGGATTTGGCGAGCAATCGATCCGCCAAATCCATCAATCCCTCGATCATACCATTAAAGATCCAGAGGGGGCCCGGTAGAGAGACGTTTCCTTTGAAGCGTTCCACTACAATCGGAATAAACTCGATATACAGTACATGCAGGTAAATCACGACACACATGGCCACTTCGAACAAGACCGAATCGGGCTGCCAGTAAATGATCGGGTGCCACAGGGCCCAGGAGCGGCCGACATCGACGGCAAGACCTAAAGAGACTACAGTATAACCCAGCATGGCGGTTAGCAGGGCCGGCCGCGTAACAACCTCGTAACGATGCTGCCCGAAGATATGGGCTATGGCAGCCGTAGTAAAACCTCCCGCCGCCAGGGCCACGCCGGTGGCTACATCAATGCCGATCCAGATTCCCCAGGGGTGCTGGTTGTCCAGGTTTGTCACCGCCGCCAAGCCTCCCACATAGCGGGTGATTACAAAAGGCAGGCCGGTTAGCATGACGGCAACCATGACGATGACCCCGGGGGTCCAGAATTTGGTCTCAACCGGTGCGGGTATGGCATGCTCATTCATCGACGTTTCTCCTTTGAGTCGGATACGGGATCCCCCCACGATGATATCCTGGTCGTGTCATGCTTGACATAGCCGGGGTGTGTTTCCAAATCTGCTGCAATCTGCTTCCGATTCAAGATCCACATGAAGCCTCCCAAAACGGCGAACAGGCTTAAGGGGGCCCACATGTAAGTGAAAAGGCCGTGCTGAATCGTTTCGGTAAGATGGGGTATGGGCTGAGTCGGCAGGTTTAAAAAACCCAATTTCCCGAAGGGCACTGCGCTCATGTAGAGCCAGGAGGTACCGCCCACCTCGTGTTCACCGTAAATCTGATTCAAATATCGGCCGGGGTCGTTTTTGATCTTCTGGTGGGCTACATCCAGAAGACGTTTGCGTTTGCCGAAAGTAATCGCCTCTACCGGACATATGGCGGCGCAGCCCGGCGTTCCCCTTTCCTGGCTGATGCGTTCATAGCAAAAGGTGCATTTTTGCACCCGTGGGAAAAGAGGATCGTGGTACTCGTAAGCCGGAAGCTGGAAGGGGCAGGCCACCATGCAGTAGCGGCATCCAATGCATTTGGAGGCATCATAATGGGTGGCTCCGTTATTTTTTTTGGTCAGCGCCCCTACAATGCAGGCTGAAACGCAGCCAGGATCCTGGCAGTGCATGCATTGAACCTTGACAAAGGTGGGAATCAGACTGTTGCGTTCGTCGCGCTTTCCGGCATGGTAACGGTTTACCACGGTGAAGGCGCCGGCATGCGGCCTGCGTTTTTGATTCAGGACACGCAGATCATCGAACCGCTTTTGGGGGGGTGGAAGGTCGTTTATCTGATTGCAGGCCAGTTCGCAGGTTCGACAGCCGACGCATGCCGTTAAGTCCACGATGCAGCCATACGGATCTGGCGGGATTTTGGGTTTGCGTGTGGCCCCGGCCTTTTGGGGATTGCCAATCAAGGCCCCGCCTGCCAATGCTCCCGCAAGCCCGAGAAAACGACGCCTGTCTATTTTCATCACCTCTCCCTTTAGATGTGAGAATACACGTCGTTCAGAGAAATTCTATTCGCCTTCTTCGAGATAATCGAGCATATCTTCGAAACGGGTGATTGCCGCATCGATGAGCATAATTGCGTACTTCTTGTTGTGGACTCCGTTGCCGAATTGCACGATGTGTAAGTCCTCGCGGCCCTGTTTCAGCATGTCGTGCGCTTTAGCCAGTTTGTCCTCTGTAAGCTTGGCCTTGTGCTCGGTGATGGCTTCCAAAGCTTCCTGCTCCACCTCCTGAGCCTCTTCGATGTTTTTGGCCACCTCGCTCTTCCAGTCCTTGAGCATCCTGTCATGGTCTTTGGTATGACAGCGCACACACATCAGGCCCGAGGCGGTCATGACCTTGGTTCCTTTTGGGGTGCGCTTCTGCTCTACATGGCAGCCCAGGCAGTTGGTGCGGGCCTTGAACATGAAATCAGGGGTCTTGGAAACCTCTTCACGTTTGGGACCGGCAGACAAAAGCCGCTGATAACGGTGAGGCTTTAAATGACAGGCCTCGCAGCTGACGCGCGTGGACTGTTTGTCCATGGGTTGCTGCAAATCGGCCTTGGTGTGCAGGATCGGCTGGTGACAGTCAAGACACCGGGCGTTTTTAACCGAAACATGGGTTTCGTGCATCCGTTTCTTGTTTTGGGCTTCTTTAAGCGCCCGGGTCTGGTCGTGGCAGCTAAGGCAGCTCTCATTTTTCATGCGGCCGGCACCCAAAACCAGCATCGTTTTGAGCTCGTTCCCCTCAAAAAAGATTTCAAATTTACCGCCGCCCGAGGCTTGGATGATCTCAATGTGGCAGCTGGAGCAGGAAACCTTGGCCTGCTTGAGCATTTCGTGAGTAATGGGCTTCTCTCCCGAAGTTTGAATCGGCTTTTGGGGCAGCTGGTGGCAAGTCAAGCATTTACCGCGTCCCTCGTTGAACTTGACGTTTGTAAAATGACACAGAAAACAGGTTTCTTTAGAGACTTTAAAATGCTTTTTTTCATCGACGTGCTGGTGGCAGGAGGTGCATTGAATCAATTGACCATCAATTTGATTTTTCTTTTCCAGATGTTGCGCATGAACATAATTCACTTTTTCGTTAAACTTGATCTTCTTGGTTTTGAACTTGTCTTCCGGTTTACCGTGGCATTTGGCGCTCATACAACTGGCGTCAATGATGTTCGGCCTGGTCTTGACCGTTTCTCCGCCGAGAGGGATGTAGGCAAATCGTTGGGCGGCATTTGAAGGGATGAGTTTGATACCACCCGCAGCCTCTTGCTTACGAGTTTTGTGGGACCGCTCAACACCCTGGGACGGGTAATGACACTCGATGCAACCGTATTTGTTGTGTTTGCCCGTTTTCCAGGTTTCATACCCTTTTTGAAAAATGCTGGGATAGGTCAGAATATGGCAGTAACCGCAAAACATCTGAGGCTGAGGTACCTCTGGTGGCGGCAGCTCCGTTGATACATCTGTTTCCTGGCTCGCTACGGCCGCAGGACTGAGAAGAAACAGGATTCCCACCGCTCCGATTATAAGGGTCTGCCGGATCATTTTTTCAATTCGCATCCTGAAATCCTCAGTTCTCATTTGCGGATACTGATTGTCTCGCAAAAAATCCCTATATCTGTCGCTTTCAAAGATTGATTTCCTAATATCAATACACCGGCAATCAAGAGGATATTAAAAATGAATATAACCCAGGGGTGTCGCTGAAGCGCTAGAAAGGAGTCTTTGACATGCATAGCAATAAACTCCGTACTTATATTTTAGCGGAATTCGACGAAGGGAGTGGATCTTAAAATAGGGCAATTTCCCCAACGGTGACAGATTCCCGGTAACTTACTACAGGGCTCGGTAATCACCAGAAATAGCGCCAAAATTTAGTGACACAATGTGGCTTTTTTGTCAATAGAAATACAGGGAATGGAAGGTTATAATTTTTGCCGAAAATCAAGTATGGCATTGCCGGGTGCGGGCGCATGCGACTCGTTCAGGGAGAAGTGGGAAATTAAGAAGTCGGTCAAACCTCCAATATCATCAGGCGAAAAACGCGGGACGGGGAAATCAATGATTTCATCGCTCACATAAGCAATCAGGTTTCGATCATTGCGGCATAAAGGTGCTTTTGTGATCTGCGAGCGGAAAATCTCAATTTTGGGGAGGTTTGCGGTTTTATAACCTTCTGTAAGAACAAGGTCCAGATCGGACATCAATGTTAGGAGATCCTCAGGGCCTTTCTCGCATTTGACATCCATGACCATTCCGACCTGAGACGGCGATGAGATAATCGTGGTCACAGCGCCGGCCTGTTTATGCCGCCAGCTGTCTTTGCCCGGTTTGTCCATCTCGAACCCGTGCACATCGTGTTTGATGGTCCCCACCCGAAGTCCCTTGTGGGTGAGTTGGGATATCAGTCTTTCAAGCAAAGTTGTCTTGCCGGATCCCGAGTTGCCCACAAAGGAAACGATGGGAGGCTTTTTTTCTTTTACGATCCTCATCTCATCCTCCAATTGCATACATGCCGCGTCCGGTCTTTGGGCCAGAATCGAAGGTGTCCAGTCGATGACGCTCGATTTTGCGGGCGACCGCTGCTTTGAAAATTTCAATTAGGTCATTCATCGATGCGCCGGCTCGTAGCGGCCCTTTGATGTCGATTTCTTTTTCGGAGAAAAGGCAGGGTCTGAGTCTTCCATCTGCCGTGAGTCGAAGACGGTTGCAGGTGCTGCAAAAATGCCAGCTCAAGGGCGCAATAAATCCGACCGTGCCCGCTCCGCCTGGGAGGGTGCAAATCCGAGCCGGTCCAAACGAATCGACCGCGGGTCCCAGTTGCGATTTGTCGATTCCATCGATTAAGCGGATAATTTCAGGCACCGGCATAAAGAGTGATGCATGATCGCCCAGTGCGCAGTTCTGCATGGGCATCAGCTCTATAAATCGGACATGATACGGCTTTTTGAGTGTCAGACGCGCAAGATCGTTTATTTCACTGTCATTGACGCCCCGCATGACGACCGTGTTAATTTTGATCGGGTTGAATCCGACTTCCCGGGCTTTCTCAATACCGGAAAGAACCCTGTCCAAATCCTCCTGTCCCGTAATCTTTCTGAATCGATCGGGTTTAAGCGTATCCAGGCTGATATTGATGCGTCGGACGCCAGCTTCAAAAAGAGGTTCGGCCAGTTGCTCAAGCAAGACACCGTTGGTGGTAAGTGTTATGCTTTCCAATCCATCAAGCTTGTTTAACATCCGGCAGAATTCTACAATCCCTTTGCGTATAAGCGGCTCGCCGCCTGTAAGCCTGACCTTGGTAATGCCGGCCCGAACACCGGCTTTGACTACTTTTAAAATTTCTTCGTAGGTAAGAATTTCGCGATGGGGGAGATCATGACGTATACCCAAAGGCGCGCAATAGTGACAGTTCAAATTGCATCGATCGGTAATCGAGATCCGCAGGTAATTGATTTGGCGGCCGAATTCGTCAGTCAGTTTCACAGATTTCGTATTCCTTTCTATTTGCCAAAGCCACAATGGGGGTAAGTACATTCAGCGCAATCACGGCACAGCCCGCCGTGCCCCAGAAAAGCCAGCTCGGTTTTTCCGATCTTCTCACCGGCCAATATACGGGGAAGAATCAGATCGAGCACTGTGATCCGATGGTAGAGACCACAGGCCGGTATTCCCAGAATCGGCACATCGCCGATATAGGCCACCAGAAACATGGCTCCGGGTAAAACCGCGGCACCATAATGCATCTCATCGGCCCCGGCCATGCGAATCCCCTTACGCGTGACATCGTCCGGATCGACACTCATACCACCGCTTAGCAGGAGCAAATCGCACCCGTCCTCCAAATGTGAACGGATGGCATCGCAGATCACATTGGCATCATCGGGGGCAAAGGTCAACCCGGCAACTTCCGATCCCAGGGCTTTAATTTTTTGGGTCAGAATCGGGGCGAACCGATCTTCGATCAGGTTATGATAAACTTCATTGCCGGTGATGACAAGGCCTGCACGAATATGACGCAGCGATTTGACCGAGACAACCGCGCCGTTCTGACCGGCAATGGCCGCCGCCCGCTCAATGGGAGCACTTTTCATAATAAGGGGGATGGCCCGGGTGGCGGCCACCTGCTCTCCCTCTTTGACCAGGGTATGACTGTGGAGCGTGGCGCACATGACTTCATCTACCATATTGAAGGCGGCCAGAGTGGTGCTGTCAACAACTAAAAGGCCGTCTCTTTCGGCCAGCAGCTTGATTTTTCCCTCGTGCGGTTTGTTTTCCCAAACAATCCCTTCCCCGGCCAGGGCTTCGGCCAGGATAGCGGCGGCCTGATTCTCATGAATTTCGCCTTCTTCCAAATCTACCAGATAGAGATTGTTCTTGCCCAACTTCTGAAGATGACAAATGTCTTCATTACACACGGTATGACCTTTTTGAAAAGCGGCGCCCTTAAATTCACCCGGCCGAATTTCGGTAATATCGTGGGCCAGTTTGCGGCCTACTGCATCTTCGACTCGAATCCTTTTAATCACTGCTCAATCTCCTTTTTATATACATTTGCGCGATAAGTTACGATACACCCACGAGTGACAAGCGGCTTTTGGCGGGCTGGGAATTAAGCGGGCTTTCCGAGGCGGGGGCCCAGTTCATATCTTCCCAGATGATCTCACACGGATTAGAATAATAGGCCCCTTGGGCACACGGTTTGCACAGGAGGCGACCGTTTCGGATCACTTCTCGGGAGTCACGGATCATCTGCCCGCACTGTTGACAGGCAACTTTGCGACGGGTGGGACCCGGAAGATCAAATTTATCGACCGAAACCTGGACTTGCTGGACCCGAAAAAGAACGCTGTCCGGCATGCGCCGATAAGCTTCAAGCTGCTGGGCGGATTTGCCGGCCACTTCGGGGGCATAAGCGGGTGCCAGGTGCCGCGCCTCTTCGGTGGAAATAACGCGAAAGGCCTTTTTGGTTTTGAGATTCAAAAACGTGGCCGCCATAATGCCGTAATCGACGAATTTCAGAGAACGACGTCCCAGCTTGACCCCGGTCACATAGGCAACCGCATCGGCCGTACAGCGGTCCATTTCAACATAGACGATCAGTTTTTTTATCTGATCATGACGCCAGGGCTGATCCAGTTCGATAAGCCGACATCCCAACATGGCCATACGCACACCGACGATCTGACCAGGGCATAGATGCCCGTGTAACTCAGCCGAATTTTTCAAAAGGGTCTTAAATTCTTGCATAAGATTCACCTCGTTTCATACTTATGTTAACATTAACATAACCACAGGTAAAAAACCAGTTTTTTTTACTCATTTATGCATCTTTTTTGCGTCTCGCTATTTAAAAAGTTCTGCAACGGCTTCCGCATTCAATAAGCCGTTGATCAACAGATAAAGACAGCCGGCCACGATGGTGAAACCAAAGGCATAGGATACGACCCGCAAAGGGACGGGTACGCTTTTTTGAACCAAAGCGCCGTCCAAGGTCCCTTGTTGCTCCATACGCGCGACCCAGGCCGGGCGTTCATGACGGGTTTTTTCCAGATCGACGCTCCCTTCGAACATCACCAGATCCATAGGAAAATTTTCGCGCCGGAGATGGCCGATAAAAAAGTGAATGATGAAGACGTGGCCTATGGCCAGAAAGGCTTCGATGCGATGGATCCATAAGGCAATGTTGAGCCCCCAGCCGGGGATATAACGGCTTGAAAAGACAGGGCTGAAAAGAATCAGACCGGTACTGCCGATAATGACCATACCCCAGATGACGCCAAAATAATCCATCTTCTCCCAATAACTCCATCGGTCCAGGCGCGGCCATGAGGCTTTACCGATCAACCACCCAGAATGCTGAACCACCTGGTCAAGGTCTTCCAGGCGCGGGAGGATGGAATCAGGTCCGTAGACACTGCGCGGAAATCGGCGCCAATCGATTATCCACAGCAGGTATACGGCATGCACGATAAACAAGGCCAACATGAAAAGGCCGACATATTTGTGGATCTCAAGCGTACCGTTATAGCCCCCAAAAAACGAAGCCAGCACCTGCCCCCAGTCAGTGGTAATATAGATCCGGGCTATGCCGGTTACGGCCTGGATGACAAAGGAGAGCATCAACGCCAGATGAAACAAACGCTGGATGGGCGTAAAGCGCTTAATTCGGGTCATCGACTTTCCTCTTCCGGGCGACAAGATCTTTAAAATGCCACAGAAACGTGGCGGGCAGAAATTCCCTCAAACCCCACATGAACATTTGCGGTAAGAGACTGGCAAAGGTGCCGGCAGCCAGGATTACCATGAGCCAGACGGCATAGAAGAGCAAAGGGAAGGTTTTTTGCGTACTTAAAGCAAGCGGCGTGGGTTCGTGGACCACATAGGTGGCAAAAGAGGCGCTCGATCCTTTGTGGCACTTGCCACAGACGAGTGCATACCGCCGTCGGGGATGCATGGGCGAATTGTAATGGCTGTTACCGGCGATGGGCTCCTCGCCATGGCACTGTCGACAGCTGATTCTGGCCCTTGTCCGGTGCAGATTTCGGGCCTGCTTGGGATGGCACCGGATGCAGGTACGATATTGGTAGAACCTGAGCCCCCGGTGTGAATCGGCCAGATATTTTCGAAAACGGACTTTCTCGGCTGTGGGTGCCAGGGTGATCAACTCAGTGCGAGAAACGCCTCCCTCCATAAAAGGCTGATGGGAGCGGCGCCTGTATTCATACTTTTCATATATCCTGTCTCTCTTTTGGCGCTCTTGATATCGATAGTTACTCGTGGTGACTTCTTTCTGGGCCCAAAGCGGCACGGTAAAAACAATAAATGGGAGGGCGAAAACGATTGCGCCCAGCCAAAATATAAGCAAGCGCCGGCGGGCGGGCGGTATCGCTCTCTGCGGCAGGTTCCCATGTTTTGGGTTACCTGGCGGTCTCTGTCTTGGAAAGTGCTTGTTCATCTACCACCTCTGGCGGGATTGATGGACACTAAATAGGCTCTTTTGGGTCAGGCCGTCGTACAGGTTTTGGAGCGTCGTCAGATCGGTGCCTTTGTGCTTATGGCATGTCTGACACGAGTTGGGCACCTTGGGGTTATTCAAAGTGTCTTTGGGCAAAAGCGTCACAAATGCATGCGAGTGATTGTCTCCGGATTCGCTGCTCTTGGCGATTCTGGGCATATGGCAACCGATGCAGTTGGCAAACGAGTGGATCGAATGGGCCATTTTCTGGTTAATCACTTTGTGGCACATCAGGCACTGTTGAGAACCGGAGCCTTTGGTCTGAAATTGAGTCGGGGGTACGCCCAGTTGATGGACATAGTGGCAGGAGGTGCAGGTGACCCCTTCTTCAGCATGGGTGGAAAGCTTCCAGCTGAGATATTGCTGATGGTGCCCTTTGGAGAAATCTTCTGCGTAAGCATCTTTTAGGTTTCCGTGATCGTAACGTGTGGTCTTGAAGTAGAGTCCCAAGGCCCGGCCGGGCTGATAGCCCACAGGCCATTTAGCACCTTTTACCTTGGTCGACGTGCCGCTGGCGTGGCAGGATCCGCAGATCTGGGTTCTGAATCCTGCCGGAAGACGGGAAGGGTTGACGATGGTCAGCCGTTTGTCAAAAACTGCCGTCTCGGGCAAGGCCACATGATGCGAACCGGGCCCGTGGCACGCTTCGCAGCCGACACTCGGTTCAGAGAAGGTGTTCTTTTGCAGGTCGACACCCATGGCATGACAACCGGCACAGTATTCGGTCCAGGGACGCTGGTCCCACTTATCTTCGTTGTAATTGAACCAGTGATCAGTCTTGGCATTGTACTGAACAGGAGCGACATACAGCTTCCCGTTTTTTTCAACCAGGAAGCCCTGTTTCCACTGCATGCCGATGGTGTACTTTATCTCTTCAACTTTGGGGATATAGACCTGATCCACGGGAACCTTCAAGTCTTTACCTAACTTACTCAAATCCGACCGGATGACCTCGGGATCGATCTCCACGATCAGGGCATCCCGGTTCTGAGTGACGTCCATGATCGTCCGGCTGTGGAGGGTATTCTTCCAAGAGTCATAATGCTCCAGGTGACAGAATTTGCATTCATTGGAGCCGACATAGGTCTTCGGTTTGGACAATAGGTCCTGGACGTCGACCTGGGTATCGTTGGGGCCGCAGCTACCAAGCCCAACGACCAACAGTGATGCAAGGACCAATTTGATCCATTCGTTTATCTTCATTTTTCCTCCTTTGAATGTTGTTGAGATCGAGCCTGAACACCTCCATTGCTTGATCGGAGCACAAATGATTAGTGCAGCTGTAGATAGCGGCCGTAAATAATTCCGTTTATCAATATGTAGAAGCCAAAACCGAGGGCGGTGTATCCAAAAATAAAATAGAGCACCCGGTACCAGCGCGCCGGAGGTTTAGCGAGCATGCCTTCTAATTTTCCCTCCTGTTTCAACCGTTCCGCCCAGGCAGGTTTTTCATGCATAACCTCTTCCAGGTGAACGCTACCCGAAAACATGGCTTCATTCATGGGAAAACTGAGCGGTCGGATATGTCCGATAAAGAAATGAACGATGAAAATAAAAGAGGCCGCTAAAATGGCTTCGGCCCGATGCAGCAAAGCGGCGATATTCAGGACCCAACCCGGGAGGATAAGGGTTGTCAGCAGAGGGAATCTCAGCATGACTCCGGTAACCGCCAAAAGCGGCAAACCCCAGAAGACAGCCCAGTAATCGAACTTTTCCCAATAGGCCCAACGGTCCAAATGAGGCGGTGAGCCAAGACCCGCTGTCCAGAGGATTCGTTTAAAAAGATGTTGTGCATCCTGGGGACCGGGAACCAGAGAATCCGGCCCCATGAGGCTATCAATCACATTTTTCCTGTCAATCCGTTGTAAGAGGTATATAACATGGACACCAAAACCGGCCATCATCACAATGCCGGTCCAGAAATGAATCACAATCGCCATCTCATACCCGCCGAAAAGGCGGCTGAGCGTCCTGCCAAAATCGGTAGTGATATACAAGCGGCTGAATCCGGTTCCGGATTGAATCAGAAAGGTCAGCATTAAAAAAAGATGGGACAGACGTTGCGTTCGATTAAATCGTTTAAGGAGCATCCTCAGTCTCGTTTTTGTTTGCTTTTGTATTCATAAATCGCTTTCGTAGGCCTGCCATGACGGTATCCCGAATAAAGAGGCCCAGTCTTTTGGTCAAATTTGGGGGTACTTTGGTTTTCTCCAATAGCTCCCTTAACCCCACCATCAGTGTATGCGGCACAAAGAAGGCCAGGGTGCCAACCAAAAGCAAAAACATCCCCCAGCTTGTAAAAAACAACACCGGAAAGCTCTCTAAGGTTGATAAGGCTGTACCCGGTGGCTCATGCACATAAAAGCCGGCAAAACCGCTGTTGGCCCCTTCGTGGCACTTGCTGCAGACATAGGCATGCCGGCGAATGGGGTTCATGGGAGAATAGTAGTGGTTGATGGCCGGTATCGGTTCCGGACCATGACACTGACGGCAGGTGATTCCGGCGCGTACCGAATGGAGGTTGCGGGCCTGCTCCGGATGGCACTCGATGCAGGTGCTTCGTTCGTAAAAATTGAGTCCGCGATGGGAGTCCGGCAGGCGGGCGCGGGTACGCACGGCTGCCGCGGAGCGCCCGAATGGGGAAAGACCCCGCTTGATCCCCGGTGTTTCCAAGATAGCCCGGGCGCGACGCGGGCTGACTTCGTAGCCTTCGTAATATCCGGTGGCCACCCGCTCGCGATACCGATAGATTTTCGAGGTAACCTCTTCCTGGGCCGAAACCGGCCAAGCTGAAAAGATCAGGAGCATTAAAAGCCCCATCGTGATCCCGATCCTTCTCTTAAAAAGGATTAGCAGATTCTTTCTCACAGTCCATCCCATGGTCGCCTCTCTCACTTTTCCGGCGGTGCCGGTCGGCGATGCACCGAAAAAGGTAAAGGCGTGTCTTGCTTATTGGCTGCTTCCAGAAAACCGACCAACTCCTGAAGAGGTGTTTTTTTATGATGATGGCAACTGCTGCATGAATTCGGCTGTTTGTCCACGCCGCCTGCTTTCAGGCTGGCCTCGGGAGACATGAGTTTGAAGGTATGACGCAGGGCCGGGCCGGACTCGGTGCTCATTTCAATGCGGGGCATATGGCAGCCGATACAGTTGGAAAAGGAATGGATTGAATGAGCGTATTTATTGGTGTTGCCGGTATGGCAACTCAGACACTGTCCGGACCCGGCACCCACGGTCTGAAATTGGGTCGGAGGGAGGCCCAGTTGGTGGACATAGTGACACGAGGTGCACGATACGCCTTTTTGGGCATGTATGGACTGCTGCCAGTCATTGTATTCCTGATGATGGCGGTCGACGGAACCATTGGCGTAATCAATCTGCGTGTCCTGATCCACCGGGCTAATAAACTTTTGATAGGAACCCAGGGCCCGGCCGGGCTGGAAACCCACCGGCCAATCGGCGTCTTTGTTTTTGATCGATTCACCACGGCCGTGGCAGGCGCCGCAGATCTGGGTTCTGATACCGGCCGGCAATTTGGATGGATTGACGATGGTCTGGCGTTTGTCAAAGACAGCCGTCTTGGGCAGAACCACATGGCGGGAGGCGGGGCCATGGCAAGATTCGCATCCGACCCCCGGTTCAAAGAAAGTGCCCTTTTCCAAATCGGTACCGGTTGCGTGACACCCGCCGCATTTTTCTATCCAGGGGCGTTTGTCCCAGTCTGCCTCGCGGTAATTGGTCCAATCATGGTTCCAGGCATTATACTCGACCGGAGCGATATAGAGCTTGCCGTTTTTTTCAACCACGTATCGCTGCTTCCATTGAATGCCCTGGGTGTATTTTATCTCCCCGACTTCGGGGATATAAATTTTATCGATCGGCACCTTGAGCTCTTTTTCGCGCTTTTTCAGATCAGCGCGGATGTCTTGGGGATTAATATCTGTGATCAGTGCATCCTGATTCAGAGCGACATTCTGAAGTGTCCGGCTATGCAGGGTCATCTTCCAGGAATCGTAGTGCTCCAGGTGGCAGAGCTTACACTGTTCTGAGCCGACATAAGTTTTGGGGCCGGCGACGATCTTCTCAATCTGCTTCTTTTCAGAGCTGCAGGCGGCCAGCCCGACAGCCACCAGCACCGATAACACAACTTTAATCCATCCACTAGTTTTCATTATTCCTCCTAAGATAAAAATAGAGCCCGAAAGTTTTTGGGGTCAATTTGTCGAATGATGCCTTCCTTCTTTTAAAGGCAGGAACTTATCACCCAATGTATAGCAAAGTAAAAAAGCACCGATAATTCCTCCGATCAAAAGCACCTCCATGAAGACAGGTGTAAATGAATGCAGGCCTTTTTTAATGACGGGATAGACTTGTGAAGCGACAACAAAATCATATCTCTTCACAAAGTAGCCGACCAGGACCATCACCGAGGCGGATAAAACGCCTGCCATTTTTTTTTGTTTGACGGCATAAAGCAGGATGAAGATAGGTATGATAAGGCCTATGGCGATTTCAAACAGCCAGAAGGCCGGGCTAAACGGCCCTTTTAAAAACAGCATGATGGTTTTGGATTTCAGCGGTTCAAAAAGTCCATGCCCCATCTTGTATGTGGTAAAGAGAAGCCCAAAACTCAAGAGGAGTGCCAGGATTTGAGCCATTTCAAAAAAAAGATCTCTGTGACGTTGCGGGATTTCCTGACCTTTGACCTTATAGGTAATTATCTCCAGCGATAAAAGCCAGGCAAAGCCGCAAAAAGAGGCGCCCAGGAAAAAATCGATCGGAAAAAGGGCACCATACCAGAATGGGCGGGCCTCGGTGTGGGCAAATAAACTCCCCTCAAGGGTGTAAGCCGTGAGGCCGAATACAAGCGCCAGGGCGCCGATGATACGTGCCCATCTTAGATCGGCAGCGTCAGAATTGAGCGCTAAACCCATCCTTTCCAAGGGGAGGTGCCGGTAGATCCGGGCTTCCAATTTTTCTAAGGGGACACGCCGGTAGAGGTAGGTCTTTAATCCCTCCAGGGCCAGCAGTCGATAGATCTTTGCTCTCAATCCGTCGCTCAGACCGGCTATTTGGGACAGGCCTGTTCTGGCCAAAAGCCAAAACCACAGGGCTACAAAAGCGATGTAGGGTGGATAGAGCGATCCCATCCACCACATGGCTGAACGGAAATTGGGCGTCAAGGCGTTGTAAATGGCCCCCCGCTCCGGATGCCCCAGATGGAGACCGATTGAAGAGAGTCCGAATATGATGGATATCAGGGCCAGGAATATACAGCGTTTGCCGATCAGTTTATAGCGTTTGAGCCCGAACACCCACCCCAAAGACGAAACAATGCACAACCCGATGCTGGAGCCGACCAGAAAAACGTAATTGGAGACCATCATCTCCCATGGGGCATTGGTGGAAAATTCCAATACCTCCATGCTGTGAATCAAAGACATCAAAAGGGCGTAACCACCCAAAAAAATGAGAGCGGCCAAACAACTGATCCAGATGTAGAAACCGGGTGAACGTTCCACATCCATTAAAATTGAGTTGAGGTATTTTTTATTCCCGCTGATCATGATCCTCTTTGTCCGTTTCACCCGTCAGGGCTGCATAAAGGTACATCAAACCGGCCACGCCTGAGGCTCCCATAAATCCGGCGGCCGTAATTCTGATCTTATCCAGGTTGTGATTGATAATTTTTTTGGGGGCGACCACAAGGTTTAAATCCTGGGGTCTGGTGGGCAAAATCGTCAGCATGTCGGTACCGCCTGCCTCTGCAAGACCCATAATATAATTTGCGCCGCCTCTCTGTTGAGCGCGCCGTTTCGCCTCACGGATGATATCGGGCTTATAGCCAAAGTGAAGCGCCCCCACCGGACAGGCGGCCACACAGGCCGGTTTCATATAGTCGAGCAGCGGTATCCTGTCGTAGCACATGTGGCATTTGCGGGTTACCCGTTTTTCAAAATCAAACCGCGGAACCTTAAAGGGGCAAGCCTGAAAACAGTAACGACAGCCAATGCACTTCTTCTCATTGACGACCACGGGTCCTTCCGGCAGCTTGGTGATGGCCTTGACCGGACAGACACCGGCACAGGCCGGCTGTATGCAGTGCTGGCAGGCCCAGTGAATATAGTTCTTTTGGGTGCGGTTTTTGTCGTCTGTGAGGAGGTTGACCACAACCCAGTTGTTGGCTGTGAGATCGGTCTCCCGGTCGGTAATCAGTTCGTCACGCTCCACCTTTAGCATGTTCCAGCGCTTGCAGGCAGACATGCATCGTTTGCAACCGATGCATCTTTCCGCATCCATCAGTTTCCCATAGCGCCGCGTTTCGGCCTGAGCGAAGTCTACAGATCCCAACGTTGCGAAAAGGGGTGCGCCGGCCAAAAACTTCAGAAAGTGTCGCCGGTTTATCTTTGAAGTCACATTTTTCATCGATTGCGTTTGTTAAATTTCTCATCCATTATCCCTGCGATTTCCCGGGCGTTCGATGGACGTTAAATGGCTTGGGCATGTCGTTCTTTTTGGCTGCTTCCCGAAATCGAATCAGCGTTTCAATCGGTGTGTCCTTATGATGATGACAGCTGCTGCAGGCATTGGGCTGTTTCTCAAGACTGCCCGCCTTCAAGCTGCTCTCGGGGAACATGAATCTGAA
Organism: uncultured Desulfobacteraceae bacterium; assembly: GCA_964530095.1. Lineage (GTDB taxonomy): Bacteria > Desulfobacterota > Desulfobacteria > Desulfobacterales > CAZHA01 > CAZHAH01. The sequence goes on from CAZHAH010000069.1 coordinate 21,218, forward strand.
GGTGTGACTGTGTGCGTCCCCAGACTCGCCGATCCTGGCGACTCTTGGCATATGACAGCGGACACAGCTGCCAAAGGTATGAATCCGATGAACCGACCGGTATTGGGGTGTCGTATGACAGCTCTTGCAGAGTTTATCCTCAAACAGCCTGGTCTTGGAACGGATGACGATCAATGGGTTGGGGACTTCTCCGGTGGCTTGCAGCGCACTCTTGCTTCGGTGGACGTCGTGGCAGGTGATGCAGGTCACCCCCACTTTGGCATGTTCACTTTTTTTCCAGTCGAGATACTGCTGATTGCTGTGTCGAGATTCCCCACTGGGCCAGAAACGATCAGGGTCAGTTTGGGGAGTTGATTCGTCGAAATAGAGTCTTATGTTCCCCACGCCTTTATGGAGTTGGTAGTCGACCGGATAGGTATACGTTCCTTTTTTATCATGACCTGCCGTGTGACAAGAGCCGCAAATCTGGGCCGCAAGGCCCGGGGTCAGTCGAGAGGCCTGAATGATCGTGGGGATTTCATAACCGGGAATTGCCTCCACGTGGTTGCTTCCCGGTCCATGACAGGCTTCACAGGCAATACCCATCTCAACAAAGGTCTTTTTTTGAGGATCTACGCCGGTTGCGTGGCATCCGGCACACTCATTAAACCAGACTCTTTTTTGCGGCTTATCGGGGAAATAGGGTTTCCACTCACCGGTGAAGACATTATACTGGGCAGGGAGGACGATGAGATCGCGGCCTTCTTTTTTCAAATACTGCTGTTTCCATTGACTTCCCAGAGTGTAGGCCACATCGTCTTTGGTAAATGTTCTGATCTCAAGGGGGCTATCAAAATCGCCCATATTGGCCAATGGCTCGAGCTTGACATCCCGCATCATCCGGGAGTGCAGAGATGTCCGCCATTCCAGATAAGTCCGTTCATGACACTGCTTACAGGTTTCAGAGCCCACGAATGTGGCACCGGATCGGTCTTTGAACTTTCCGGCCAGCTGCCTGGATCCTTCATGGACCAGGTTATTTTTCAGGGCGATTGTCGTAACGACAACAACGATCAACGCAAGCAGGAAAACAGTACCGATAATCACGGGTATTTTGGGCAAATTCGTTATAAACTTCATCCTCTGAACTCCCGGTCTCCGCTAGCTGATACTCGCTATGGAATTAGTTATTTCCTCATTTTCGAATTGGATGAAATTGTTTGTCAGGGCAGCCATCTCTCGATAAAAAGATAATTCCGCCTGGCTGACGACTTTCTCGCAGAAGGCGGGAATCCAGTGAACAAGGTGCTCTTCGATAAATTTTTTTTCCATCTTTAAACAATATAGCGCACCCTCCTTATCTCCCTCGCTTAACGCCTGTTCTTCACGCGAAGTCACCTGCTGCATGAATTCGAACTCCACGCTGATATGATCCGGGAGCCCGGTGTAGGCCTCGTTGTAATCCAGCCCGGCTGACTCGATAAAATTTTTAACTTCTACGGTCGACTTCCCCCACATTTGACCCCAGTCACCATCTGAGCGTTGGTGATGGATGGATTCATGCGGGGAGATATGCTTGCCGGGGCCTAAAAAGAGCCGGGCAAATTCCACAGCCAGGTCCTCGAGTAGTTCTTCTTCAGGTTTCTGAAAAAAGTCACTATCCAGGTTCAATCCCAGATTAGACAAGACCCCCAGAAACTGGGGGTCTTTGATCTGCTGAAGGAGCTCGGAACTTACTTCATGGCCAAAGACCGTGGCCAGGAATCCGTAAACATTGCTTCTTTGCCTGGCCACGGCCGCTTGTTTGTCTTTCTTTTCCATTATCACCTACTGTTTTGGGGTTTAAGCCTTAGTTACTTTGACCACTGTGTCCATCCAGCTCTGCTGCCCGCTGATGGGGTCCGGGCTGTTGGGAATGATCCAGTTGGGATGCACACCATAGGTGTCCCACCACTTTTCCTTCAGACCCGGGTCATCGTCATGCGCCAGGGGCACTTTTTTTCCGGATGCATAGCGTCCGTATTCCCAGTGACCCAGATGGTGTGAAATGGCGATAATACCCGGCACAACGGCTTCGGTGACCTTGGCCGTCGTCGTTATCTCGCCGACTGCGGATTTGACCTTGATCTTGTCTCCGGTTTTAAGGCCGATACCCTGGGCGGTTTTGGGGTTAATCCAGCCCGGGTTGTCGTTGTAGGTTTCGGTCAACCACTTGCAGTTGGCGGAACGCGAATGGATTTGCGTCGCTACCTTATACGTGGTCAGGATAAGATCATCCGAGCCCATTTTTTGATGCGCGGGTATCGGAATATAGGTGGGCAGGGGAGAAAGCCCTTTGAGCTCCAAAAGATCGGAATAGAGCTCAAAATATCCGGATTTGTTGACCTTGTCCGGCTTGAAGCCTTTGTAAACCTTGCCGCCGATCTCCTGACCGACATAGCCCTTGTAGGCGCCCTTGGCCTTGGTATAGCCCTTTTCGGCGTGCTTGGATTTCTTTGAGTTCCAATAGGTGCCCGTAGCTTCGTCCATAATGACGCCATCTTTCTCAAGGTCGGCTGCGTTGACTTCCTTCTTGTACCCATAGTACTTAGGCTTGGCCTTGGGGTCATGATAGACGCCGTTCTTTTTCATGTATTCGAAACCGCCGGCTGCTTTTATCAAAGGAGTTTTTTCGCAGGACGCCTTGACGAATTCTTCGGCCGAGCTGAAACCCAAGGGGAATCCCATCCGATCGGCAAGATCGCACACCACGTCTTTAAAATCGCGGCTTTCCCCAAGCGGTTTCACAAAAGGCTGGCGAATGTGGTATTCGGGGATCTGATCCGGCGAGACCATGTCTTCCCAGTCCCACCACTCCAGATAGGAGGGGTTGGGCAGGATAATGTCTGCCAGGGCCGCTGATTCATCGTAATAGGCATTGACGCAAACCGAATAGGGGATCAGGCTCTCATCCTTCATAATGTCGATGTTTTCCTGGCACTCCCCGTTGGCATAGACCGGCGTGTAACAGTACCACATGTAGACATCGGGCCGGCCCGCTTTTCCGTCTTTGATCATTTTGAGGACCTGGTGGTTGGCCCCATGCGTCGGATATGCGATCGTGCCTTTGAAGCCGGCGGCGATTTTGAGTTTTTTGGCCTTGGGTTTCTTCTTGGGGCCTTTGGGGTATTTCCATTTGGCACCCACGCCGCGGCAGCGGCCGCCGGGATTGTCAATGTTGCCGGTGATGGCCGCCAGCATCTGTATCGCGCGTTCATTTTCGCAGCCGTTGTAGTGAGCTGCGGAGCCGCGATAACTGACGACACAGGCCGGTTTGGTTTTGGCCAGCTCAAGCGCAATCGACTCGATTTTGGCGGCGCTGACGCCGCTGATCCCCTCTGCCCACTTCGGTGTAAACTTGGCCAGGTGTGATTTCAGGGCGGCAACCTTTTCAGCCGTGCTGGCGTTACGGTCTTTGGTGGCCTTGATGAACTTGAAAAAATCATTATCCTGCAGCCCAGCGTTCATGATGACGTGACACATGGATAGAGCCACCGCCCCGTCGGTACCCGGTTTTATCGGGAGCCATTCAGTCGATTTGGCGGCTGTGTTGGATATCCTTACGTCAAAGGTGTACATCTTCATCTTATTGTCTACGATGGCGTTATTTAGTCGCTGCGAAATGGGAATTGAATTGGTATGGGCTTCCTGACAGTTGCTGCCGAAGTTAACCGCAACCTTGGTGTTTTCAAAATCCCAGTTGTCATAGTGTTTCCCCCAGGTCAATTCCTGGGCGGTCCATTTGCCGCCTTCGCAGATGGAGGTGTGATTGCCGATGGTTTTTGTGCCGTAAGACCCCAGAAAAGCGCTTTTGACGATCTTGCTGGAGGAGGCTTTCATACGGCCGTAGTGGAACATGAATTTTTCAGGATGCCCCTCGTCGCGCAGTTTTTTCAACCGTCCCGCGACATCGTTCAGGGCTTCGTCCCAGGACACTCGCTTCCACTTGCCTTCACCGCGCTTACCGGCCCGTTTCATGGGATAAAGAACCCGGTCCGGATCATAGAGCTGGTTGATACCGGCCGCCCCCTTGGCACAGATCTTTCCCCGGCCGCGGATGGAATTCGGCTGTCCTTCCAGCTTTACCAGCCGGCCATCTTCGACAAAGCCGATCATGGAATCGCGGGTCACACAGTTCCAGCAGGCCGAAGGGATCATTGTCCTTTCGGCGCCGGTTTTGGGTGAAAAATCCCGGCCCCCCTCTTCTAATTTGATGGAACCGGCCAGTGCATTGCCCTTGAAGATCCCCCCGGTGGCCAGGATGGCTCCACTGGCGACACCTAGCTTCATAAGGTCACGTCGCGTTATTTTCTGCATATTTACCCCCTTATTTTTAATATTTAATTAGGACCATGTTTTAGATGGTTTTAGCCTACCGAACAGGTGAATGACTCATTGTCCTTATATTTCCTTGTGGCCATCTTGGTTGTCAAAGCGTTATTGTACTCGATATAGAAATTCATGGGAACCGTGTTTTCACCCGGTAGAAGCGTCGTTTTGGCCCTGTTTTTGACCAAGTTGAATTCTTGAGCCAATTTGGCGACCTCGCTGTCGGGATCGTTTAGATCACCAAACACCCTGGCCTTCCCGACACAGATGTTGACACAGGCCGGTACGACGCCGGCATCAATCCGGTGCTGGCAAGAGCTGCATTTGGTAATTCCATTTTTGGACGAGTCTTTTCCGGATTTTATGCGAATATTAAACGCGCGCGCGCCATAAGGACAGGCTTTGATGCATTTGCCGCATCCGGTGCAATATTCATTCTTATTAAGGATAAGCCCGTCCGGACGCTTGTAGGTGGCGCCGTCCCGGTAACGGATCTTTTTCCCGTCCGCGGTTACATATTTTTGCCTTTCCTTCGGGTATTCGGGACAGTCCTTGACGCAGGGCGGAACCTTATCGTCCTCGTTGCCTTCGCAGTGGTTACAGCGGATGGGCAAAAACGGTTTTTGGGAATCAGGATACTTGCCGACGATCTCTTCGTTGACCACCGTGTTCCATGCCCCCAGAGGGACATCATACTCGGCTTTACAGGCGATCGTACACGCTCTGCACCCGACACACCGGCGCAGATCAAAGATCATGACCCACCGGGGGGCCTTGCCCCTGGCAGCGGCCGCCTCCATGGCAGGCAGCAGCGTCCCGGCTGCGATTCCACCAGCCGCGGCCACACCTGCCGCTTTAAGTGTGTCTCTTCTTGATAACCTAGCCTTTTCACTCATAATAACCTCCTTTTTAATTTGAAGTTTAGGTTAGAGAAATTCTACACATTCCTTATTATGTTATGCGGTTATCCACAAAGCTCAAGTGAGAAGAATTCTGAAATTGGGTCGATA
>CAZHAH010000070.1:0-26275 GCA_964530095.1 uncultured Desulfobacteraceae bacterium
AGCGATATAGTTCTACTTTAATATGTTAGCTTATTTTTGAGGCTAACCTAAGGATAAATAACCCAAGCCCCTTCTTCCCCGGTCAAGACTCCCGGCCCTTGTTTGACCTCGCGCTCCGATTTGTATTCAAAAGGTTCAACTGAAACGCAAGCGGCAGTCGCTAAAGACAGAAACAGATAAATTCCGGCCATCACTTGTCGAAACGTCTTCATTGCCTTTTTAGTGAGCCCTTAGTCTCTTTTTAGAACTTGATTCGGGCACCGGTCAGTACGGCATTGATTTCATCAAAATCTGACCCCGGGCGCTCAAGACGATATAACCGGTAGCCAATGTATAATTCGGTGCCCAGTTTGGTCAAATTTTGTACCGCCAACAGGGAGAACGTGTCGGCTTCGTCATCATTTTGGGCGATATCGTTAAATCTACCGTAATCCAGGGCCAGTGCGGTTGTTCCGATGGCGAAAAAGTCTGCCTTGTATCCCAACTTGGCATAGTAAAAAAGGGGTTCCTCACGGTTTGATGCGATCATTTCCCGTTGCCCGCCGGCCAATGTGATATTGAATCCGTTGTTGAGCAGAACAGAAACGGACCCGTTGTACTGGTTCTCGGTGCTTGCGGATGCGTCTGTGTTGGCATAGGCGACGGCACCGGCCAATTTAAACCAGGGGAATTTGCCGCTGTAGCGTAAGACAATATCCTGCTGCTCACGTTCCGTCACGGAACCGGACAGCGTAAACCCGGCCAAGGCCGGTGTATCATAGCGAACTCTGTCTCTGCGGCTGAGTCCGTCCATGTTGCTGAACACCCCTCCGATGGTCACATTGGATAAGGCATTGGTGTTTTGATCAAAAAACTTCATCCCGCCGGCAAAAAAGTCAACTCCGGAATAACCGATCACCGATGTGCCCGAAAGATCTACTTCCGAAGAGCCGTTGGATGCGGTATCGCCCTGTCCCAGGGACAATTTTCCAAATGTTTTAGAATTCAAAAAAAGGTCCAGGTGCCGTTCGGTGAAGCTGTTGGGTCCGACGCCACTCTTGTTGTCCTGGCTCACACTAGCCGTCGAGTTGGACTCGAATTGGACCTCTATCTTTGTTCCAACCGAAAAATCGTCGTTTAGCTTGGCCGAGCCGCTCAGGCCGAGGCGAGTCGAAGAATTGTCATTGTCAACGTGAATGAACTCCTTGTTTTCACCGTCATTGACATACAATACGCCTCGGTTAACCTGTCCGTAAATTTTGGCACTAACCTTATCCCCTCTGGAACGAACAAGGTCCTTTGGCATTCCTTTTTCTGTAACTTCATGGTCCGGCGCCTTTACAGGTTTCGTTGTTTTTAATTCTTTGATCTCTCTTACCAAGACCTCAATCTGTTTTTGCTGGGCGTCGATCTGTTCCTGTTGTTTCTCAATCAACCGTTTCAGTTCCAGGATAAGGCCCTCACCACTCTCAGCGGCAATGCCGTCTACAGCCATGGAGATAACGGAAATAGCGAAAACACCCACAATAATTTTTTTAAAAGCCATATGACCTCCTATTTTTGGATGGTATTGCTATACAAATTAATTATCTCATTTTCAGACGGACACTATTTATCCCGTCGTTTCTTTACTTACCCGGGTTTCACCACCATTTTGAGGATATTTTTATTATCTTTGCGCACGTATTGCACGTCATCCATTAGGGTTTTCATAAAATAAATTCCAAGCCCGCCCACTTTGCGCTTGGATATATCGGCCGTAAGATCCGGTTCATCGATCGACAGCACGTTAAAAGGAATCCCGGAATCTTCAATCTCCAAGGTGAAGCGCTTGTCATCCATCAGATAACAGGCAATTTTGGTGCTACCGATTTGATTTTGATAAGCATAGTTGAAGATATTGACCAAAATTTCCTCCAAGGCCAATTCCATATCGTCGATTTTATCCGGATGAATTCCCTGTTCCCGTGCACAACCGGTAATGGCTTCCAGAAATTGATATAGATTTTCCACCCGGGCCGGCAACTCGAGCTGCAAAAGGAGACGTCTGGGTTCAGACCTGTTCAAGAGCCTCTCCCTCGGTGTCGAGTATTTTCAAAATGGAAGAAATCCCTGACATCTCGAAAACTTGTTTAATGCGCCCCTTTACTCCGACGAGGATAAACCCTCGTTGGTTGGCCTTCATTTTTTTGGCCAACATCAATATAACGCGCAGCCCAGCGCTGCTGATATAATCCAGCTCATCGAAATTAACGATCAGTATCTTTGCGTCTCCTTCTGCTGCTTCAGCTAAATAGGTTTCAAGTTCGGGTGAGGTCACCGCATCTATGCGGCCCTTTACAGATACAATTTTCGCTTCTTTTTCTTGCCTCGATTTTAGTTCCATTGTCCCTCCTGTCAATTCAAGCATTTTTTCCGCGGAATTAAGGCAACCGGATCACGGGTCATTACTGAATCCCCTGACAAAGAATTTTGGGTATGACGGATTTTAAGCGTGAAGCCCTTTATAAATAACTCAATATTTTAAAATAAACAATAGGATAGACAAATCTTACCATAGTGTCAATTGTTAAGCCCTGAAAGATTCCAGGTCGCATTATTCGTTTTTGTAAAAATTTTTCGATAATGTCACAAATCGAGAGATTCCGTGTCTTGTTTACTTTTTCAGAATCCTCATCTTGCAGCAGCGGAGCCGCCTTGATTGACAAGACGTCGGGTTTGGAGATCACCCAAATGATGGGAAATACAAAACCGTCGACCTTACCTGTCTGATCACTCTTTGCTGTAGGGAATACCGATGACGGCAGGGGGGGTGGCCTGCCCGATGGCACTCGTCAGAACGATGATGGTGAGAATATACGGGATCATGTCGATGAATTGAGACGGTACAATCTTTGGCAGATAAGGTTTGATAGCCTCCCCGAATCCGAACAACAACCCGGCCCCGGCCGTACCCAGGGGCGTCCATTTACCGAAAATCATCGAAGCCAGCCCGATAAACCCACGGCCGGCGCTGATTCCCTTAACAAAATAGTGGGCATGCTCCAAAGAAAGGTAGGCCCCGCTCATGCCGGCCAGTCCGCCGCTGATGATCACGGCGGTGTAGCGCATTTTGTACACGTTGATTCCCAACGTATCTGCGGCTTTGGGGTGCTCTCCCACGGATCGCAGCCGCAGACCGAAAACGGTTTTAAAGATGATAAAATGAGATGCAATAACGATGATTAGTGTAAGAAAAATAAGTGGCGGGATTTCGCTGAAAAGGAGTTTAAAAAACGGAATGTCATGAATAAAGGGGACGCGAAGGGCTTCGTCGGCTTTAATCTGGGTCTTGTTAAACATCAGCCATGAGAAAAAAACCGTTATGCCGGCCGCAAAAATAATAATGGCCAGTCCACTGACGATCTGATCCGCCTTGAACGTAATGCAGACGATACCATGGACCAGCCCGAGCAGCATACCGACAAAAATCGCTGCCACGAGCCCCAGCCAGGGACTACCGATAATGTTGGTAACGGCCACCGCCGTGAACGCCCCGGTGAGCATTTGCCCCTCCAGGCCGATGTTTACCACCCCCGATCGTTCGGAATAAGTACCCCCCAAGCCCGCCAGCGTATAGGGTATCGAGAATCGGATAGCGGACGCGAAAATCGGCAAAATTGATTCGATCATACTGAGGCCTCTTCTTCTTTTTGAAAGCCCTTCATCATTCGTTTGGTAATTTCGGTACTGACGACTACAAAAATCAAGATGACGGCTTTTAGCACCAATACAATTTCGCGCGGCACTTTTGTGGAAACATCGATTGCCAGTCCGCCTTGATCTAAGATGCCAAACAACAGCGCGGCCAGCACTACGCCAAAGGGACTGTTCCTGCCGATAAAGGCCACCCCGATGCCGTCAAACCCAAGCCCCCCGAATACGCCGTATCGAAATCGGTGCTTGTAGCCCATAACCTGATTCACACCGGCCAGCCCGGCAAGTGCCCCACCGATGGCCATTGCCACAACCGTATTTTTAGGCACGCTGATTCCGGCACACTCCGCCGCGCTCGGGTTGAGTCCCACGGCGCGAATTTCGTATCCCAGTTTGGTTCTCTTGAGGATATACGCCGCGACAAGCACGGCGGCTAACGCAGTAAAGAGGGCCGTGTTTAAAAGATTACTTCGGGGAAAATCGATGCCGATTGAGTTGAGGTGAACATAAAGCCGGGAAAGCTGGGCACTCTCTGCAATTTTGTAGGTATGCGGAATCCAGGAATCCGGGGGTTTGTAAGCCATTGTTAAATACTGTGTCAGGGCAACCGCGATCCAGTTGAGCATGATTGTGGTCACCACCTCGTGGACGCCACGGGTGGCTTTTAGATACCCCGGAATGGCCCCCCAGAAAGCGCCGGCTATAATCCCCGCCAACACACAGAGCGGCATGTGCAGGTACCATGGCAAACCGGTGATCGTAAACCCGATCCAGGTCAGCGCAAATCCGCCAATGACCATCTGGCCTTCCCCGCCGATGTTGAACAATCCGCACTGGAAGGCGAAAGCCACGGCCAGCCCTGTCAAAATTAATGGCGTTGCCCGGTACAGGACGTTTCCCCAGCCGTCGCGATCCTTGAGGGCGGCTTTAAAAATTTCATTATACACCCGAACCGGATTTTCTCTGGAAAAGGCCTGCTTTGAAATGATGGCACCGTACTGGGCGAAGTTTGTTTCACCAATCGCCGAGACGAGCGCTTTTTCAAAGACTTCGCGTTGCGTAAATTCATTGCCCATGATGGGCTGCAGCCGGTTGAGAATCTCTGCCGGGACGTCCCTTTCTTTGAGACCGTCCAGGGAAGCATCTGACAAGCCATAGGAGGTGATAAAGATAAGAATGATTAAACCGCTGACCACAAAGGCCATCGCCACGGCCACCACCGGTGCCAGAATTCCCATGAAGGTTTTCGACCTGAAAAGGCGAGCGGCTTTAGATTTTTTTTTCACCCGCTATCTTCCCCCACCGGTCATCATCAGCCCCAATCGTTCCTCCGAGGCTTCTTCAGGATCCAGAACTCCGACAATTTGACCTTCGTACATCACGGCAATTCGATCCGAAATGGAAAGAATTTCTTCAAGGTCGGCCGATACCAGCAGCACGGCTTTTAATGCATCTCTGGCGTGGATCAAACGCTGATGAATAAATTCGATCGATCCGACATCGATTCCGCGTGTCGGCTGGGCCGCAATGAGAAGCTTCGGGTCCTGATCCATCTCGCGGGCCACAATCACTTTTTGCTGATTCCCGCCGGACAAGTTGCCGGCCAGGTTTTCCGCATCGGTGGGGCGGATATCAAATTCCTGGATGACCCGGGTGGCTTTTTCTTTGATGGGAGCGCGATTGATCACATCAACGCCCAGCCGTTTGACAAATGGCGGGCGATAGTGAATCCCTAAAATGAGATTCATGGCCACGGTATAATCCAGCACCAATCCACGTCGATGCCGGTCCTCCGGAATATGGCCGGTTCCGCATTCTCTGATTCGGCGGGGAGACGTGTTGGTAATGACCGCCCCATTGAGCGTTACCTCGCCCTTTTCGGCCCTTCGAAGTCCGGTCAGGACCTCCACCAGTTCGGTTTGGCCATTCCCCTCTACACCGGCGATGCCCAGAATCTCACCCTGGCGGACTTCCAAGGCCAACCCGCGCAGGGCCGGGAACCGTTTGTTGTCACGGGCATGCAGATTCTCCACCCGCAATACGACTTCACCCGGTTTTGCCTCTCCCCGATCCACACGAAACAGAACCTGGCGACCCACCATCATGGTCGCGATATCATTTATGGTGGTGTCTTGGGTGCGGACGCTACCCACAACCTTGCCACGCCGCATTACCGTTACGCGATCGGAGATGGCCATGACCTCCTGGAGCTTATGGGTGATAAAAATGATGGTTTGGCCCTGATTTCGCAACGAATGCAGAATGTCAAATAATTCTTCAATCTCCTGGGGCGCCAGCACAGCCGTGGGTTCATCCAGTATGAGAATTTCGGCGCCGCGGTAGAGAACTTTGATGATCTCGATCCGCTGTTCGATGCCCACGCTCAATGTTTCCACCTTTGCGGTGGGATCGACCTTCAAGCCATACTGGTCGGAAAGCGTTTGAACGGTTGCATTGGCCCGGGCAATATCGACAAATCCATTTTTGGTCGGCTCCTGGCCCAGGACCACATTTTCCGCCACCGTCAATACCGGGATCAGCATAAAATGCTGGTGGACCATTCCGATGCCCTGGGCAATGGCATCCCCGGGTCCGGAAAAATGAACTTCTTTACCATTCACCACCGTCGTGCCGCCGTCGGGCCGAAGGAGTCCATACAGAATATTCATCAGGGTGGATTTGCCCGCGCCGTTTTCCCCGACCAGCGCGTGTATTTCCCCTTTTTCAACCCGGAAGGTCACATCGTCGTTGGCCGTCACCAGGGGGAACGTTTTGGTCACATGACGCATTTCGACAGCGTAGTCCGTCACGATTTCGTCTCCAGGACCGTCATCCGCTGAACAAGATAAATCGAAGCCGTTCACGGGTTCAAAGGTTCAGGGGTTCAAGGTTGCATTCTTGTCCCTAACCCTGAACCTCTGAACGGCTACAAACAGAACAAAGCCCTGCGAAGGCTGTTACCCCTCGCAAGGCCTTATCATCATCCGTCAATTTTATTTTTCCGGCACCTTTATTTCACCGGCGATGATTTTTTTCTCTGCATCGGTCACCTTATCGATCATGGCTTGGTTGACCAGTTTTTTGTTGTACTCATCCATGGCATAGTAGACGCCATGGTAAACTTTGCCCTCAAGCGTCACGGTGTCACCCAGCCCGAAAACCCTGACGCCGGCGTTAAACTTTCCCGCAAGCAGATCCCTGACCGTCAGATACACGGCCACATCCACCTGCTTCAGCATGCTGGTGAGCCCAAAATTTTCACCGCTCTCCTTGACGTGCCCCAGGTGATTCTGGTTCGAATCGACCCCGATAACATACACTTTTTTCTCCTTACCCGCTTCATAGACACCGACACCGGTCAATCCGGATGCGTGGTAGATCACACCGGCGCCCTTGTCGATCTGGGCCAGAGCCAGTTCTTTGCCTTTCACCGGATCTGCAAAGGCCGAGGGGGTTGTCCCGGCATAATCGCTCAGCACTTTACAGGCCGGATTGGCATGCGCCACACCGGCTTTATATCCCGCTTCAAACTTGTGAATCAGCGGGATGTCCATTCCACCGACAAATCCGACGATATTCTTGCCTAGGGCTTTGGCTTTCATGCCCGCTATAATTCCGACTAGAAATGAACCTTCGTGCTCGGTATAAAGCAGAGAAGATACGTTGGGTTTGTCCGGAATAAAACCGTCGATAATAGCGAATTTTGTCTTTGGAAATTCGTCGGCAACGGCCTTGATGGCATCAGTAAAAAGAAAGCCGACCCCGAACACCAGATCAAATCCCTGACCGGCAATCATTCTCAGACCCGTTTCACGGTCTGCATCGGCGCCGGGTTCTATTTCCACATGCGAAACCCCCAATTTTGACGCCCACTGAAGACCTCGATAGGCCGAATCATTAAACGATTGATCCCCCTTGCCCCCGATATCAAAAACCATCCCGACTCTGAGCTTGCTTTCGGCTCCGGCTGTAACCGCTAAGCCAAACACCAATGCCATAACACAACATACCAATAAAGCTCTTTTGATCATTTTTTGCCTCCTTTCTTAGCGTTCGTTATGAGTGATACGGTTGTTCAGTTGGAATATGAATAAGGATCTAAAAAATCAGTGAAAGTTCACCGCACTAGACACTGAGTCTTTTGTTCAGGATGGTTTCGGTTTGGTCTGGAAATACGAGCTGGCTTTTATATACGAAAGGTAGGGGGCTTTAGTAAAGATCTTTTTTAATTATTATGCTTTTGAAATTTCGATTTGACCCTTTCCTTCAACCAGTTAATCCACGGGTCAAAGCCTTCACGGGTTTTGGAGGAAATTTCAAAAATAGGCATCTGGGGATGAATCTGATGAATACATTGAATGGCCAGTTCTTTGTCATAATCGAGGTACGGCAGGAGATCGATTTTATTTAACAAGGCCGCATCGCATTCTCGAAACATCAACGGATACTTGACCGGTTTATCTTCGCCTTCGGTAACGCTTAATATGACCACCCGCACATCTTCACCGATGTCAAATTCCGCCGGACAAACCAGGTTGCCCACATTTTCGACGATAAGTAAATCGATGTCACTCATATCTAGACTGTTGGCCGCCTTTTCGATAACATGGGCCGTCAGGTGACAGTCCCCCCCAAACTCATCGGTGTTGATTTGCACCACGGGCACGCCGGCTTCGGCAATCCGTTCGGCGTCATGCGTGGTACAGATATCCCCCACGATGACGGCACTTTTTATTTCCGGTGTGATGATGGAAAGCGTTTTTTGAAGGGTCGTGGTTTTGCCCGATCCCGGAGAGCTCATCATATTCAACACAAAAACTCCGTTTTTACGAAACAGCGCCCGGTTCTGATCGGCCATTTTCGCGTTCACATCCAGAACCCTGCGCACCACTTTGATCTCCCGGGTGCGATCCTTTTTGATGGTCACCGTCCCCACATCATCGTGATGCGGGTGGGAATGGGGATGTTTGTGCGAATCGTGATGGTGAAAATACATTCTGGTTTTAAATCCCGGCAGCATCATTTTTCTTCATCCTCATCTGCGATTTCAATCGATTCAATATTCATTTCACGGCCCGAAAGGATCTCGATGGAACCGCTTTGGCATTTTTCGCACGCAAACGCCGGACCCGTAATGGTCCATTCGTTTTGACAGTCATTGCACCGCGCAACGACCGGAACCTCGTTAATGACCAGCTCGGCCCCGGAAAGGGCTGTATCCTGGGCTGCAATTCCAAAGCAGAAACGCAGGCTATCAGGAACGACGGCCGCCAGCTTGCCGATGTTCAGGTTGACCTTTTTCACTTCGGTATTGTTGAGTTCGGCCGGAATCGAAGATGCGGCGATTTCAACGATCTGCATCGCTATCCCCATTTCATGCATCAGGCAAACACCTCCGCACACAATTCTCCGAAAGTTCCCAGGTTCTCACACACGTGAATGTCGCTTGCCTTTAAGGCTGATATCTTGCCCTGAGCGGTGCCGCTGCCGCCGCTGATAATAGCGCCCGCGTGACCCATGCGTCGTCCCGGCGGTGCCGTGAGACCGGCGATGAACGCCACCACCGGTTTGGTCATACTGTTTTTGATAAATTCAGCCGCTTCTTCTTCCGCATTCCCACCGATTTCTCCCACCAGAACAATCCCTTGCGTATCCGAATCCGCTTCGAACGCACCCAGGCAGTCGATAAAATTGGTCCCGTTTACGGGATCTCCGCCGATGCCAAGGCAGGTGGTTTGACCGATCCCCTGCAGAGTCAACTGATGGACGACTTCATAAGTCAATGTCCCGGAACGCGATATGACACCGATTGGGCCTCCGGGTTTATGGATTTCAGCGGGCATGATGCCGACCTTGCATTCGCCCGGCGTGATGATTCCGGGACCGTTGGGACCGATGATGCGCGATGGTTTATTTTCAATATAATTCTTTACGCGCATCATGTCCATCACCGGAATCCCTTCCGTGATCACCACGATGAGTCCCACCTCCGCATCGGCGGCTTCCATAATCGCATCGGCCGCAAAAGCGGGCGGTACAAATATCAGGCTGCAGTTGGCTCCGGTTTGGGTGACCGCATCTTTGACCGTGTGAAACACCGGAACCGCATCCATTTTCTGCCCCCCCTTGCCGGGTGTCACCCCGGCCACCACTTGGGTGCCGTATGCGACACAGCGCTGGGCATGAAATTGGCCCTCTTTTCCGGTTATGCCTTGAACTAAAACTTTTGTATTTTGATTTACAAATATGCTCATTTGTTTCCCCTACGATTTGACGATCTCAGCCACCTTCTGAGCCGCATCACGGACATCCACAGCCGTAATCAAATTAAGACCCGATTCGGATAGAATTCTTCGGCCTTCTTCAACATTGGTACCTTCCATGCGGACCACCACGGGCACTTCGATACCCACTTTGGAAGCAGCCTGCACAACCCCCCGCGCCAGCACATCGCAACGCAGGATACCGCCAAAAATATTGATTAGAATCCCTTCAACCTTGCTATCTCCGAGAATAATCCGGAATCCATTCTCCACCATTTCTGCGTTGGCGCCGCCGCCAACGTCCAGAAAATTGGCCGGCTCAGCGCCTGCCAATTTGATGATATCCATCGTCGCCATGGCCAGCCCGGCACCATTGACCATATTACCCACATTTCCATCCAGCCTGATATAGTTCAGGTTGAACCTGGATGCCTCAACTTCGAGCGGATCCTCTTCTTCCAGGTCGCGGTACTCAAGAATATCCTTGTGCCGAAATAGCGCATTGTCATCGAAATTAATCTTGGCATCGAGGGCCACAATGTCGTCTGCGGTGGTAATCACCAGCGGGTTTATCTCCACCAAAGAGCAGTCATATTCAACAAATAACCGATATAAAGCGGTCGCCAGTTTGCCTAACTGCTTGAAGGCCGTCCCCTGCAGCCCAAGGCCAAACCCGGCCGCACGGCAGTGATAGGGCTGAATACCGATTAAAGGATCCACCTTGACCCTGATTATTTTTTCGGGTGTCTGCGCGGCGACTTCTTCAATGTTCATCCCCCCGGCTTCACTGGCCATAATAACCACTTTGGCAGAAGATCGATCCGGGATGATACTTAAATAAATCTCTTTTTCGATAGAAAGCCCCTGTTCCACCAGAACCCGGCCCACCTTTTTGCCTTCAGGCCCGGTCTGATGGGTGACAAGGTTCATGCCGATAATTTCAGCGGCATAGCGCTGCACCGCATCCATCGAATCGGCCACTTTGACACCCCCGCCCTGGCCGCGTCCCCCGGCATGGATTTGGGCTTTTACCACAACCGGAAACCCGTCCAGCGTTGCGGCAATTTGTTCTGCCTCCTGGGGTGTCGTTGCCACGCCGCCCCTGGGGATCGGAATAGCGTATTTATTGAATAATTCCTTTGCCTGAAATTCGTGGATTTTCATTTTAGCACACTCATTCCTAATTACGGTTACGTACTATTTATATTTTACCTCACCGCAAAGGCGCATTGCTCTGAATGAATCTTTGCGGCCTTCGTGTCTTTGCGGTGAAAGCGCTTTTTAACGTATAAGGGCATAGAGAGAAAATGCCGCATTTTTCTCTATGCCCCAGGGAATTTACTCGATCACACACAGAACATCGTTTTTGGAAACCGTATCGCCGCTTTTACAATTGATCTCTTTAATAACCCCGCTGACAGGCGCCGGAAGGGCATTTTCCATTTTCAGGGCCTCAAGTACCACGACCGCCTCCCCCTCACTGATGCTGTCTCCCACCGCTTTTTCATAGCGGATGATCAACCCCGGCATCGGTGCCAGCATCTGGGTCCCGCTTGCTGCCGGAGCGTCCGGTGGGGCCGGTTCGGGTTCTGCAACCGGTGGTGCGGCAGCTGGCGCCACCGGCGGCGGCGCTTGAACCACGGGGGCTGCGGCGACGGGGGGTGCCTGGGCAGGCATTGCCTGCACGTAATTGATCTTGGGTGCCCCCCCGACTTCGTCCACGCCGACTTCGAAAAATTCATCATCCATAAAAACATTGAACTTGCGCAAGTTTTCACTTTTGGCCGGGGCTGATTTCTCTTTTCTTTCTACCAATTCCCCGCTGAGCGCTTTTTTGACAAGTTCATCTTCAACCAGCACCTGATCAAGCGTTTTGGGTTTGACTTCATCGGGTGGCTCTTCCTTGCCATATTTCCATTTTAAAAAGCGCTTGCCGGTTACGGGATAGAGTGCGCAAATCAAAGTATCGTCCAGATCCACCGCAAGATCTTTGACGTCCTCCCGGGCTTTATCAAGTTCGGGTTCTATTACCTCTGCCGGTCGGCCGCCAAATGGCTTTTCACCCCTGGGATAATTTTTCAGGGCTTTCTTTTGGAGATCCGGATCGATGGGCTTGGCGGTTTTGCCATAGAGTCCGAAGCAAAGATCTTTGACCGGGTCGGTGATCATTTTGTATCTTTCATTTTCGTCATCAAACAAAACATTGTTCACCGTCTGCGTACCGACGATCTGACTGGTCGGGGTCACAAGCGGTATCTGCCCCAGGTCCTTTCTCACTTTTGGCAGCTCGGCAAAGACGGCATCGATCTTGTCAAGTTCATCCATCGCCTTAAGCTGGTTTACGAGATTTGAGAGCATTCCGCCCGGGGTCTGGTGCAGCAGCACATTGATGTCTATGACCGACACCTTTGAATCGTCCAGGAGATGTTTGTATTTGGGCATGACCTCTTTTTCCAGAATATCGTTGATCCGGGCCAGTTGATTGATGTCAAAGCCGGTGTCGCGGTTGGTGCCCAGCAGGGACATGACCAGGGGCTCCAGGGCGGCATGGGAGGTACGGTAAGCATAGGGTGACATACAGGTATCGATGATGTCTACCCCGGCTTCGATGGCTTTGAGATGACTCAGGGGCGACATTCCGGAAGTAAAATGACTGTGCAGATGAATCAAGGGCTTGACCGTCTCTTTGAGCGCCTCGACAATGGCATAGGCATCATAGGGCGCGACCAGCCCGGCCATATCCTTGATGCAGATGCTGTCGGCCCCCATGGCTTCAAGCTCTTTGGCTTTCTGCACATAGTAGTCCAAATTGTAGACCTCTCCACCCATGCGCGGCTCGGTCATGGTGTAACAGATGCAGCCCTGAAAGTGCTTGTCGAACTGTTTGATCACCGGTACCACCGTTTCAAAATTACGGTAGTCGTTGAGTGCATCGAAGGTGCGGAATATGTCCATACCGTTTTCGCAGGCCCGTTCCACGAAAGCCTTGGCAACATCATCGGCGTAATTGCGGTAACCCACCAGGTTTTGAGCGCGCAGCAGCATGGAAAAGGGGGTTTTTTTCATATAACGCTTCAGCGTGCGGATGCGCTCCCAGGGGTCTTCATTTAAAAAACGATGCATGGTGTCAAACGTAGCACCACCCCAGGTTTCCACCGCCCAGAAGCCGACCTCGTCCATGAGCTCAGCCACCGGGATCATGTCCTGGGTGCGTCCGCGGGTGGCAAAAATTGACTGGTGGCCATCTCTTAAACTCAAATCCTCTATCTTGATCGGATTTTCGGCTTGGGGCCGATCCTTGCTATAATCCATTTTAGTCATTGTAAGGGTGCCATGGGTACTCATCGTATCTTTCTCCTCTCTTAAGCCACGATTTTCAAAGGTCTCTACCTGAAAGTTTTAATCTGCATCAGATTGCGCATTTGCATTTGCGCTTGCCGGCCGCTTATTTTCCACATACTCACCGCTGCCGGCGGTAATGTCGAAAGCCTTTCATCTGGCTGGGGTTGCATAAATTCTTCTTCACTTTTGATATACTGCATGACAGCCGCCACAGCCGCCGTCATTTTTTTTAAATCTTCCATGCGATCCTCGTCATTGCGGTTCAATCGTCAATGGTCAATTACATCGGTATGTTGCCATGTTTTTTGGGAGGCCGCATTTCTCGTTTATTGACCATGATTTCAAGGGCCTCGATAAGGCGCAATCGCGTTTCGCTCGGTGCGATGACGGCGTCTACATACCCTCTGCGGGCCGCGCAATATGGATTTGAAAAAAGATCTTCGTATTCTTTGATTTTTTCTTCGCGTTTTGCTTCCGGATCCATGGCCGCCTTTATTTCTTGACGATGGATGACGTTGGCCGCTCCGGCGGCGCCCATCACCGCAATCTCAGCCGTCGGCCAGGCAAAAGCCATATCGGCTCCCAGATCCTTGGAGCACATCGCCAGGTATGACCCCCCATACGCTTTGCGGGTCACCAAAAGGAGCTTGGGAACCGTCGCCTCAGAGTAGCACCACAGCAGTTTGGCCCCGTGGCGGATAATTCCGCCCCATTCCTGGACGCTTCCGGGCAAATATCCCGGAACATCGGCAATCGTCAGCAGGGGAATGTTAAAGGCATCGCAAAAGCGGATAAACCGCGTGGCTTTGTCGGAAGCGTTAATATCGAGACACCCCGCCTTAACCTTGGGTTGATTGGCGATTATTCCGATGCTGTGACCATTCATCCTGGCAAAACAGACAATTATATTAGGGGCATAGTATTTGTGGGGTTCAAAAAGCTCCCCATTATCCACCAGCGACCGAATAACGTCCCGCATGTCGTAATACTGATTCGATCTATCGGGAATAATGTTGTCCAAGGCCGGATCTTTTCTTCCCGGGTCATCGCCTGTTTCGATTCGAGGCGGATCTTCCATGTTATTGGATGGAAGGTAGGTCAGAAGTTTTTTGATATTGTCTATGGCATCTTCATCGCTTTCACAGGCAAAATGAGCCACCCCGCTTTTTTGATTATGAGCCATGGCACCGCCGAGGTCCTCAAAGGTGATCTCTTCGCCGGTGACTGCTTCTATGACGTCCGGGCCGGTAATAAACATATAACTGCTTTTTTTAACCATAAAGACCCAGTCCGTCATGGCTGGTGAATATACGGCGCCACCGGCCGTCGGCCCCATAATGGCTGATATCTGGGGAATGACTCCGGAACAGATGGAATTTCGATAAAAAATCTGGCCGTAACCGGATAAGGCGTCAACCCCTTCCTGTATCCGGGCGCCTCCCGAATCGTTCAGGCCCACAAAGGGAACCCCCGCCCGGCGTGCCAAATCCATGACCTTACAAATTTTTTTGGCATGCATTTCGCCCAGGCTTCCGCCTCTTGAAGTAAAATCCTGCGCATAGGCAAAAAGCTGCCTTCCGTCCACATAACCGTGCCCTGTAACGACGCCGTCGGCCGGAATATCGACATTTTCCATTCCAAAATTGACACAGCGGTGCTCGACCAGCATATCAATTTCGCGAAACGTCCCCGGGTCAAACAAGCGATCCAATCTCTCCCGGGCGGTTAGCTTGCTGCGCTCCTGTTGTTTGGCCACGGCTTTTTCGCCGCCCATCTGGCGGATTTTCCGGTCGCGTTCTTTTAATTCTTTGATCTTATCTTCCACGATGCCCATTATCCGTTTCCTTTCGTCCGGCACCCATTGGTCATTTTATGAGAAATCAGGGTTGTGAAGCTTGACCATTTGTCATATCCGAGCTAAAAAATCGAAACGCTTAAGCTCCTAAACTAAGCCCTTTTTGTCAAGAGAAAAAAGTAATTTGTCGGCTGCCGCCGAGGGCGCCATTTCGCCTGTTTCGACCGCTTTTAACACCCGTGGAAGTTGAGTCATGATTCCCTGATTTTGATAAAAGCGATCCTTCAATCCATCTTCCACCAAAGACCATAACCAGTCGATGGCCTGCTTTTTACGCTTCTGATTCAATTCATCCGTCGCCATTAGTTGTCGGCGATGTTTCAAAACCGTTTCCCAAATCTCACCGATTCCGGACAACTCCACGGCGCTACAGGTTAGGACAGGCGGTCTCCAGACCGGAGAGGATGGTCTTAGGAGGTTCAAGGCCTTTTCATATTCTTGCCGGGCTTCCTGCGCTTTTTGGATATTATGGGCATCGGCCTTGTTGATCGCAACCGCATCGGCAATTTCCAGGATCCCCTTTTTTATGCCCTGGATTTCATCACCGGCGCCGGCCAACATTAAAAGAAGAAAAAAATCAACCATGGAAGCAACAGTTGTTTCAGACTGCCCCACACCGACCGTTTCGACAATGATGATATCAAAGTCCGCCGCCTCGCAAACAAGCATGGTTTCCCGGGTTTTACGGGCAACCCCCCCCAAAGTCCCACCGGATGGCGATGGACGGATAAAGGCCCGATCTTCCAGCGAAAGTCGCTCCATACGGGTTTTATCTGCCATGATGCTTCCACCGCTTCTGGAACTGCTGGGATCGACCGCCAAAACGGCAACTTTATAGTTTTGGCCGATTAAGCTCAAACCGAAACTTTCGATGAAGGTGCTTTTCCCCACTCCCGGGACGCCTGAAATCCCAAGCCGAATCGCCTTGCCGGTTTCAGGAAGAAGGCGTTCTAAGATATTGCGGGCCATCGCTTGGTGGTCGGGTAGCGAGCTTTCGATCAGCGTTATGGTTTTGGACAGAATTCTCCGATTTTGACCCAAAACACCATCGATATAATATTGGATATCTTCTGAACCCATTGAAAACAGATTTGGAGCGTATTGATCGTGGAAATTAAATTTGATGGCGTCGGTTTGATTTATTCTCTAGCGCTCACACAACTCGACTAAAATCCCGTGGGTTGCCTTGGGATGCAAAAAAGCAATTTTGGCACCCCCTGCACCTTGGCGGGGCTTCTCGTCAATCAGCTTGACACCCTTTTGTTTTAATTCTTCGAGTGCCTTTTCAAGATTCTCAACCCGAAAGGCAACGTGATGGATCCCCTCGCCTTTCTTTTCAATGAATTTGGCTACTGGCCCATCGGCTGCCGTCGATTCCAGCAGTTCGACTTCACTTTCTGAAACTGGGAAAAAAGCGGTTGTCACCTTCTGCTGTGAAACCGTTTCCGTTCCTTCAAATTCAAGACCGAGGATATTGCTCCAAAAATTTCGCCCTTCCTCAATCCTGTTTACAGCAACACCCAGATGATCTATTTTGAGTATTTTCACACCGTCTCCTTTCTTATCGAAATTTATCCATTACATGCCTAAATCCAGGCATGGCATTGGTGATGGTTTCTTCATCTACACAAAAAGCGACCCGAAAATGACCCGGTCCGCCAAATCCGCTTCCGGGCACTACAAGGATCAGTTCTTTTTGGAGTGCTTTGACAAATTCCACATCATCCGCAATGGGGGTTTGCGGGAAAAGATAGAATGCCCCCGCCGGTTTGACAAAATTGTAACCGCATTCCGCTAAGCCATCACACAATAGTGTCCTGCGGCGCGCATAGGCTGAAATATCGACGCGCATCCCTTGTAAAGATGCAACGACCCGTTGCATTAAGGCCGGAGCGTTTACAAAGCCCAAAATCCTGTTCGCCAGCGCCAGGCCGGATAGGAGATCTGCTTTAAACGTCGAACCGGGATTAACCGCCACGAAACCGATCCGTTCCCCGGGAAGCGACAAATCCTTTGAGTAGGAAGTTGCGATGATGCTTTCCGGGTAACACTCAAAAATACTCGCAACCCGAATGTCATCATAGACAATTTTACGATACGGTTCATCGGAGATGAGATAAATGGGATGTCCCAATTCCTGGCCTTTTTGGGTCAGAATCGATCCCAGCCGGGTTAGACTCTCTTCGGAATAAATCTGCCCGGTGGGATTATTGGGCGAGTTGATCAGAACGGCTTTAGTTTTGGGTGTAATCGCCGCGGCAATCCCATCTATATCCAGGGTAAAATCCGGGTTGGTAGCCACCGGTTTAAGAATACCGCCATGGTTTTGGGCGTAAAAAGTGTATTCCACAAAAAAGGGCGCCGGGGTAATAATCTCATCTTCCGGATCAAGCAGCGCTTTTAAAATGATATTCAGACCCCCCGCTGCACCGCAGGTCATAATCACGTCATTTTCGGAAACCGCGGTCTTCTGCTCTTCTGAAAGATAGTCCGCAACGGACTGGCGCACAAAGGGATAGCCGGTATTTGGCATATACCTGTGATCTACACCGCCCTCGTTGGTCACCGTCGTTTTGAGGACTTGCCTGAATATTTGCGGGGGAGGGAGATCCGGATTCCCCAGGCTGAAATCATATACATTTTTTTCTCCGTGCGCCTGCTTTAATTGAGCCCCCTCTTCAAACATCTTGCGGATCCAAGATGATTTGGAAATAACTTCCGAGATATTTTTTGCAATTGTCATATCATCCTCCCACTCAAAGCACAGCAATCACACGACCGGAATCCAAGCCAGCTACAGATGTGCCTCACCTGCTAAGAACCACTCAATATCTTAACACCCTGATTGATCAGTGAATTATTGCCCATCCACGTCTTAATAATGGTAATCCAAAGTGTCCAATTCAGAAATGCGGATTTTTTGTGTTGTACAAGGCCGCACAAGGGTTTGCGGTGAGGCGTACTCAGTGTACGTCGCAGCCGGAGACCCGCGGAGAACGCTGTACAACGCAAAAAAGATCATTTATGGATGGACACTGATTAGGGGATCGCTTCTACGGCCTCTACTTCGGGGATTTCCGCTTTTAATAATTTTTCGATTCCGTTTTTGACTGTCATCTGTGACATGGGGCATCCGGCGCAGGCCCCCTGCAGTCGCACCTTGACGACACCGTTTTCGACCTCCACAAATTCCACATCCCCGCCGTCGGCCTGGAGCATGGGTCTGATTTTTTTTATGGCGCTTTCAATTTTCTCTTTCATCCGTTTACCCCCTGTTTAAATTGATGATTAATGATCAATCATCGCATCTGAGTGAATAGAATTCCTTGCGAAATGATCCAAACCGATCATCCGCGATGGCCTGGCGCATGCGTGCCATTAATTCGATATAATAATGAATATTATGGATGGTATTCAAACGATATGCAAGGAGTTCTTTTGACATGAAAAGATGTCGCAAATACGCTCTTGAAAAATTTTGACACGTATAACACGTACACCCGGGATCAATTTCGCTGGTATCTTGTTTAAAGCGTGAATTGCGGATATTGATTGTACCGGTTTGGGTGCAGAGCTGGCCGTTACGCGCATTACGGGTCGGAAGAACGCAATCGAACATATCGGCCCCCAGCGCCACCAGCTCGACCAGATCTTCGGGCAACCCGACTCCCATTACATATTTTGGTTTAATATGGGGTAGTTTTGGCAGCGTGAATTGAGCCACATCCAGCATCGTATCTTTGGGTTCCCCCACACTCAAGCCTCCCACAGCATATCCGCTGAAATCGAGTTCTTCCAGTTGGGCCGCCGATTCCTCACGCAGATATTTATACATGCCTCCTTGAACGATACCAAAAAGCGCCTGGTTGCCGTCTGAGGATCGCTCCCAGGCCTTCTTACACCTGTCGGCCCATAGGGATGTGTGTTTTAAAGCGTCTCGGGTTTCGGCGATACTTGCCGGATATGAAATACACACATCGAGGCACATCATGATATCGGATCCAAGGCAGGTCTGAATCTCAACCGCTTTTTCAGGTGTCAGGAGATGTTTGGAACCGTCAAGATGCGATTGGAATGTTGCGCCTTGCGCGGAAATTTGAGTCAGTTTGGCCAGCGAAAATATCTGAAAACCGCCGCTATCTGTAAGAATCGGCTTATCCCAGCCCATGAACCGGTGCAGGCCGGAAAAACGACGGATGACTTCGCATCCGGGTCGCAGATACAAATGATAGGTATTGCCCAGAACGATTTGTACCCCGCATTGCAGCAAATCTTGGGGAGATAGCGATTTTACAGTTCCAAGGGTCCCCACCGGCATAAATACCGGTGTTTGGATGTCCCCTTGCGCGGTGCGGAGGCGTCCGGCTCGCGCCTGCGAATCGTTTGATTCGGTCATAATTTCAAATTTGAACATATCCGCAATCCACTATGCAATCATCATCGCATCGCCATAGCTGTAAAAGCGATACTTTTGTTCAATTGCTTCCCGGTAGGCGTTTAATATGTTTTCCCTCCCCGCAAATGCTGCAACCAACATAATCAAGGTCGATTGGGGGAGATGAAAATTGGTAATCATGGCATCGATCACCTTAAACCGATAGCCCGGAAAAATAAAAAGGTCGCAACTGCCGCTTCCAGCCACAACGGCGCCCTGGTCATCGGATACGGATTCGAGCGCACGCACGCAGGTGGTTCCGACGGCTATGATGCGGTTGCCGTTTTTTTTTGATTGATTGATCAGATCGGCCGCCGTTTGCGATATGGAAAACCATTCGGCATGTATCCGGTGCCGGCGAATATCTTTTGACCGAATCGGAAGAAACGTGCCGTACCCCACATGCAGCGTGACAGCGGCGATCTTAACTCCCTTGGTCTCAATTTTGTCAAAGAGTGCATCCGTAAAATGGAGTCCGGCCGTCGGTGCGGCAATGGCACCCTTTTCCGAGGCATATACCGTCTGATATGAGGTGCGGTCATCAACCGTTATTTTAGCGTCATGCCGTTTAATATAGGGCGGAAGCGGAATTTTTCCGATCTGATAGAGGATGTTTTCGAAATCGCCCCGGCATGTAAACCGAAGTCGAAAGATATCATTACGGCAGTCGATGATTTCGCCTGTTAATCCCTGATCAAACGTAATGAGGGTCCCTGTTTTAGGCCTTTTGGAGGCCCGCACAAGACAATCACACACCACGCCGCTCTCGCTTATCTTTGATTTGCGCCAACCGGCATTGTTCAAAATAAGAACCTCGACCTTGCCGCCGGTCTCTTTTTTCCCCACCAGCCGAGCCGGGATCACCTCGGTGTTATTGACCACCAGTACATCCGAGTCGTCTAATAAATCATATATTTCATAAAAGGTATGGTGGGAAATTTGATCCTTATTGCGATCCAGCAAAAGAAGTCGTGAATGGTCCCTCGGTTTTTGCGGGTGTTGGGCGATAAATGTCTCAGGCAGATCGTAATCATAATCAGAAAGAGTGTACATCGACACTACCTTTTCCCGATATAGATCAGAAAAAGCCCTAGCAGCATGAGACTGAAGCCAAACCGCCGTAATGAGGTTTCAGGTATTTCCATAATCTTGGTGACCCAAAATTTCATCTTGGCGGGGAATGCGAAATAGGGCACACCTTCTACAATCATTACCATCCCGATAACACATAAAAAAAATTCCATGATTTTACCTTTTATTGCCGATGGGGGCGTCACAAATGGATAGAAGCTGATCCTAAACTGTCAATGACGCTCAAGGATCCCGCTGACAGGAGGCATCAGATCGCGTTTTGAAACAGCCTTGTCGCCGGTTACGGGTTCAAAAGTGAAAGGGTTCAAAGTTGCATTCTTATCTCTAACCCTGAACTTTGAACCCTGAACCTGTGAACGGTTACGCAGCTTCTAAGCGACCATGCGCTGTAATCGTTTCGAAAGGGCCTTGGATTCCAGGTTTACGCCGATTCGCAAAGATTTGAGCCCTTGTACTCCGGGAAGATCCTCCAGCTCCAAATCCTCAACTTCACCCGCTAGATAACCTTCTTTTTGAAGAAAATCAATATGGCGGCGTATTTCCTCAGCTTCTTCGGGGTGGGAATATACGATAGCAATTTTTTCAGGCTGGGTGAGCCGTTGCCCATCTTGCTTTACAACCGCTTTGTCAATCCGGGATTTAATAATCTCCTGTCGAATATCATAGGCGCCATCCACATCGAATCTCTTTTCATCAAATCGAAAACGAATGGATAAAGGCGTGTTTTGAACCAGCACTAAGTGCGCCGTATCGAGAGGGACCTTTAAAGATGATTTGAGTTTTTCGGTATGCCATGCAATTCCGGCGGCCACTTTGATCTGCCACAGACGCAGGTTCTTGAGATAAAGCGCATCGAAGGTGCCCTGATCTAAAAGTGAATCCCCGATATAAATAATATAATCCACTCCATCGGTCCGGTGTCGCTCAAAGTAGTGCGGAAAGAGCCCTTGAACCTCGGCCTCTTCCTGATCCAGATATGATGCCAGACTCTGGTTTAGAAGCGAAACACTCTCTTCAAAATCTTTGCGCAGCCGATAGACGGATCCTGTGTTTTTATCCACCCGCGATACGTAACGTTCAATGGCGCGGTTTACCTTGGGGCCGAAACCCTTAAGGTGTGGGAAAATCGATTCCACCTCATCTTGTAAAAAACTTACCATCGAAAGCTCATCACCGGTTCTCAATTCTTTTTGTATGCGCAAAATCTGATCTTCGATACGCCCGCTGAGTTCGCGCATGATCAGTAGGGATCGAGCCTCTGCGGCCTGATTGACCACATCCTGGGCCAGTTTCAGATGTTCCACCATATCGCCCTGGATGGCGTTGTTTCGGGCATGGGTGGATCCCCTGACATCCGAAATGCCATAAAGCGGATAGACATCTTTAAAAACGATCGGTTCCATCTCCGAAACCTGGCCGTGGCGAAGATTTTCCAGATGGGTGATGGCCGCCTTGCGAAAGCGCCACTCCACGGCGGGATGTATGGCGGTGCAATTTTCTTTTATCACGCCTTGAACCGCATTGTCTAAATCATCTAAAGCCTTCTTAATGGCTATGGCAAAGAGGGGCTGGATTTGACTCATCATCAACGCATCCATGGGAGTTAAATCCCCGGGATTCGTAGACCCGAGGTCGAGTGTTCCGATGACCTCGCCTTTGTATTGCAGCGGGGTGATGAGCAGCGATCGTACACCTCTTAAAAACATATCTTTTTTCATATGTTCGGGGCAATAGGTCTCCATTACATCGGGGACTCGTTGGATGGTCCCTTCCAAAACCGCTTTTTCGTATACGGTTCCTTCAAATTCGGAAATCGGAACATGCTGTGAATCTGCAAAAATGCAATGCTGCGTCATATCCGATCCCGAGTTGAGAAGAAGAACCTGATCTTCCTGGATCGCTGCGATACCGGCCACAAGCCCGGGACGACGAAGGAGGGTCCGCAGTCTTTGCTGAATCTGTAAAAACCCCTCACGTGAAATGATCGATTCCTGGTCGATGAGATCTCTTTCCAGGTTGGATATGACCTCGGATTCGGTAACGTCGATGGCCTGAAGGATCGTAAAACCATGCAGTTCAAAGTCTTCAAACGGCAGAATTTCTTTAAGGATCTCAGGTTCGGTCAAATGCTCCAGGATCGAGGCACGCTCCGTTGCCGTCAGTTTTTTGGGCTCCCCGACCGCATGGGCGTTCACAAAGCGCAGATCGATGCTCATCTTATAATGCCGGTCCAGTCCGGTTTCAGTATCCGCCACGGTATGGATGACCGGATAATCGAGTTTTTGTTGTATGCCGTAAAACTTTTCCAGGATTAACAGATAGGCCCGAATCAGCCTTCCGCGCTTAAATTCCGCTTCGTCCAGATTCAGCTTACTGATAAAAGCGCCTTCGTCGTTTAGAAACAGCCGGTTAAAGCCCGGTGAAATCCAGAAAGGTTGCATCGAAAGGGGGACCACCGCACCGACGGCTTCGGTATCCCAGAATACAGGCGGAAAAACCAGACTCATGAGCTTTTTCATCTGATCGCTGTAACGTTCCAGGATCGAGGGATCTTCGATCGGTTCCAGAAGCTCCGGTGCCTGATCCAGAAGCTCGTTGAGGGTGCCATCTGCGCACGGTGCCAGCTCTTTGAAGGAATCCTCGTTTTGCTTTAAATAGTCCAAAAGGGGCTTAAGGCTGAGCGAACAACGGAAAAAATCGTCTTCTTTAAATGCGATCATCTTCTTTTTCCTCCTATTAACCCCATACTATATTCATCAACGACTAAAAGTCCAGTTTTATGGTTAATATTACTGTAAATCCGGAATGTTAAGCAAATCGAAGGAAACCCTATCTCAAAGGCGCACGAACGTTATTTCTTGATCCGCAATTTTTTACAAAAGCGTTAAAAAAAAGGGCTCGCCTGCGGGTGTCCTGCAACGATATAACCACATGTAATGATAGCCCAAATACGGTTCTGACTATCTTACATTAACCGAAGGAGGCAAAAAACTTCTAAAGTTTTTCATAAGCCTTCCGATATCTACAATAGATATCGTTTAATTGCTGAAGGGCAAACCTTCCGAAAGGATGGGACGCAAAGTTACCGGTCTACTTCCATTTGAATTGGATAAGGCGGAGGAACTGCAACGCAAACGTTCAAAGACCCGTCTCCCTTCCGGAAACGGGTTTTTTAATTTGTAGACTAACAAAATTGGATTAATACCAAAGGAGGGTAAAAATGGATACCACAATCAACAGCACATCACAGAGCCTGTATCAGGCTGGAACTCAAACGCTATCCCAAAAAGATGTTTCAAGAACCGCCGACAGAATAACCGAGAACACAGAGCAGGCGACTGCAAGTGAAACCGAAGTCAAAATTGATCAAACAGACAAGGTGGAAATATCAAAAAAGTATTCGGCAGCTTCAGAATCAAATCGGGATACCCTTGAAACCCGAGACGAGGCTGTTAGGTTGCTTGAGGATATTAAGAAACGCCTCTCTCAAGAAGCGAACACACACTATCAAAATCTTCCGCAGATACACAATTTAAGTGCTGAAAGCGTGCTTGCGTTATTTGGTTAGCAACTTGTGATTGACAGGAGGAATATAGGATGTCCCGCGTAGTTTCGCTTTCGGTGATCAGCAAATTGTCGGCGTAGTAAATGTCGCGGTCAGTTGGTGTTGCCTGGCTGCGGTATGCGGTCAGCTTTGTAAAACCAGCGGTTTTTGTCTTTCTTAGATTTACTAACACCATTCAAGCGAAGTTGCCAAACGACCTCGCCGTTAGGTGTTATTTCTACAATTTTCCGTCTTTCGGCAAAAATTATATTTCCGTTTGGCAGTTTATGATTGTAGCGGATGGTACCGGCATCTTCTGGATAATGCTGCCAAACGATCTCACCCGATTTATTATATTCCTTAATAACCTGCGGTCTGCGTGTGTTTACCAAAATATTACCGTTCGGTAGTTCCTCCGGATCGTGTGGGTTTCTAAATAGATTTTCCAGCTTCCAAACAATCTTTCCGGATGTGTCAACCTCAACCAAAGCAAAGAAATTCCGAAGGGATATAAGGGTGTTTCCATTCCTCAATCGCACTGCGGCATTAGTATGTGTAAATCCATGCTTCGATCGATGTTGTTTTAAGTTTTTGACATGTTCCTCGGCATACCATTCCCATACGACATTGCCTTTTGGGTCTAATTCATAAACTTCAGGCTTTTTTGAGTCTTCCCCCCAACCCCAAACCACCAACGTGTTTCCATTCGGTAACCGATCAGCATCGTGACTGGCAGATCCACTAAATGACCATACGATCTTCTTGTTTCGATTTACTTCATAAACTCCCGAATATGGAATAACGTAAAGAATATTGTCGGATTTTGGTATCCACTCAACATCCATGCCTCTGGCTGCGTCTCCTTTTCGAACGATTGAAGAAGGAATTTTGTAACTCCACCGGATCTTCCCAGTCATATCTATTTCTACGATTCGTGGTTTCTTTGGATTGCCGGTATCTCCAAAGATTGTTGTCCCTGGGTAGACCTTGTCTGGTTTGTAAACTTCAACCAGATATTTTTCTTTAGCAAAAGCCGGAATGCCAATTGTTATTCCGGGAATTATTCCAAGATATGTAATTGCAATAATCCAGCGAAACATTCCGACGATCTCCTATAAAATTGATTATGTATTTGCTTTATTTATTTCTATCAGATTCCACATTGACCCTAGTTTTTCAACCATTTCAATAACGTTATATATTAGAAGATCAAAGGGTCCCCAATAATACATTTGGCGATTTTCTGAAGTAGCAGATTATTTTAAAAGGATGCTTTTATTTAATCATTTGGCTCTCAAATAGTACCTAAAATCGCAATGATCGGCGCCTTCCATAATGGTTTTGGTGCGCACCAGCTCAAGCTGGGGATTAAAGCCCCTTGCAAAGGGTTCGTCACGACAGCAGGAAAAGCCCACGCCGAACTCCTCAAGTCCCAATTCTCTGTATTTCTCATAATAGGGACAGTGTGTAACGTTGAAAAAGTAGGAAATATCAGATCAGGCTATAATGACGTCCCATAAATTTATGGGACGTGCTGATCAA
Source organism: uncultured Desulfobacteraceae bacterium (assembly GCA_964530095.1). GTDB lineage: Bacteria > Desulfobacterota > Desulfobacteria > Desulfobacterales > CAZHA01 > CAZHAH01. The sequence continues at coordinate 25,749 of CAZHAH010000070.1, forward strand.
ATCTTCAAAAACCTTCCTAAACCATTGGAATGGCGTTCTTTTTACACCAATGACCTGCCATTACTGTTGTCCACTTGCAAAGAGATCCAGGATGCCTCAATTCAACATAATCTGAACAAATCCCAGATCAAAGCACTGGCAAAACTGAAAAAGGTCTCAGAGAACGAATTTAAACGGTTTGCAAATCCGGAACCATCAGCCCCGAAGGTTGAACCGCAACAGCGAGCGCATTCACAACCATTAAATGCCGATCTGAAACGCGGATTTACAGTTGCCCAGGTATGGAGGGCAGATGGTTTAAGAATTAGGGATTACGCGGGATGATGTGGTCTTTTGCGGGACTTTTAATAGACTAATGGGGGACTTATGGGATTGCGGGGTTATTTTCGGAGCGTTCTATTTGGATTTGGCGATATTTGGTCTACTCGAATTTTTTGAATTGTGTCACGTGACACATTTTTCGTTTTCATATAACAGGGATTATCACGCGTAATAATTAATACTATTTTATTCGAACGAATATTCAA
>CAZHAH010000071.1:0-25790 GCA_964530095.1 uncultured Desulfobacteraceae bacterium
TGTCCCCTTTATCGGTCCGATTCAGGCGGGGGGCTTGCGCATCAGCGAGTTGGAAGCCCTGATTACCAAACCCCTGGCCCGAGACTTTTTTGTCGACCCGCAGGTAAATATCCGCATCAAGGAATACCGCAGCCTGCACTATTATCTCTCCGGCGCGGTGAAAAACCCCGGACTGTATGAAATGAGATCTGAACCCAGTCTCATGGAACTCATTGCCAAGGCCGGCGGGGTCTCCGGGGACAGCGGCAATGTGGCCTTTGTTCTAAGGGCCGCTGCAAACAATCACGGGGAGCCGGCCGACAACGGCCGGCCACGCGCCCATAAAGAGCCCATCAAAATCGATCTGAAAGCCCTTTTCGACCAGGGCGATATGACCAACAATATAATTCTCAAGCCGGGCGATGTGGTCTATCTACCGCCTAAAAGGGCCCTCGATGTCGACGAATCCAAGATCTACATCGAGGGCGAGGTGAAAAGCCCGGGAGTTTATGACCACCAGAAAGGGCTCACCGCACTCAGTGCCATTATCATGGCCGGCGGATTTCAGCCGTTCGCCGCCCCCAATCGTACCAAGATCATCCGTCAAAACGGTGAAAAGGTGGAGGTCATCAAAATAAATCTCAATGACGTGCAAAAAGGCAAAAAACCCGATCTGGAGCTGAAACCGGGTGACCGGATCCACGTACCCGAGGCCTGGCTCTAAAAGCAGCGCGCACATGAACAATCCTCAGACAACCGACCAGTCGACCCACCTGACTGAATATTACTATATCATCGTCAAGCGCAAATGGCTCATCATCACCGCCGTGCTGGTCGGTCTTTCACTGGCCCTTCTGTATAATTCATGGATGACACCGGTCTATCACGCCACAGCCACCTTGGTGATGAGCAAAGACCAAATAAGATCACCCCTTACGGGCGAGACACTGCTTCACGAAAGCTTTATCACGCAATCGCTTCAGTTCAACACCCATTTCCGGTTGATGAAATCGCGGCCGGTCTTGGAAGCGGTTATTCGACAACTGAAATTGGATCGGCTGGACCGCTTAAAAAGCATTGAGACGCGCCCCTGGAAGCGGCTTGTCAACCAGTTCAAAAAGAATTTTTATTTGCTGATGGGGCTGGGGAATCAAAATCCGCCCTCCCGGGAGAGTCTCAAGGCGCTGATCGGAAGATTGAGCGGCAAGATCCATGCCGGCGGCGTTCGGGACACCCTGCTGATGCGGATCAGCGTGGAGGACCATGATCCTGTGATGGCCAAGGACATCGCCAACACCCTGGCCAAAGCCTATATCCAATTCGATATTGCCAACCGGATGAAGTCTTCACAGAATACCGTCAGTTGGATGGGTGATCAGCTGTATGAAATGAAAAAAAAATTGGAGGATGCCGAAAAGGAGTTTTTGACTTACAAACAGAAGGAAAAGCTGTTTTCCATGGAGGGGCGCCAGGGGCAGATTGCTCAGAAAATTGATGATTTTAACAGTGCCTATATCAAAGCCCGAAACCGCCGGCTTGAACTGAATGTTAAAATAAAGGAGCTGCGCAGATTGTCGGAATCGGCCGGCGAAGTGCGCCATGTCCGCTCCCTCATCGATAATCCCCTCATCAGTAATCTGCACGGCAAACTGCTCGAGATGGAAGTTGAACAGTCGCGTCTGAGCAAGATATTCAAGTCCAAACACCCGCAGATGATCCAGCTCAAAACGCGGATCAAAAAGACCCAGGCAAAGTTAAAAGACGAGCTGAATAAAGAGATGGCCAACCTGGAAGCCGAAAGGGCCGTTCTGATGGTACGCGAGCAGGCCCTGCAGAAAACCAGGGCCGACTTTGAAAACGATGCCTTGCAAATCAACCGCAAGCAGCTTAAGTATAGCATTTTACAGCGAAATATGGACACTTACCAAAAACTCTATAACACCCTCCTGTCCAAGCTGAAACAATCCAACATTGTCGGCGATGTCGACGTTTCCAATCTCCGCATCGCCGAACAGGCCGATGTTCCCGGCGCACCGATCCGGCCGCGCAAAAGACGAAACATCATGCTGGGCTTCGTATTGGGCCTCATGGCAGGTATCGGCTTTGCTTTCTTATTGGCCTATTTGGACCGCACGATCCGAACCGAAGAGGATGTCCGGCGGCACCTCGGTCTACCGGTCCTGTCCGTGATCCCCCAATCCGAGAGGGCCAAGGCTAAGACATATTATGGCTAAAAAATCCAATCGCGACATGCTTGCAAACATTTATCTGCACAATTACTCCACCAAGTCGCGCTTTGCCGAAGCGTATCGGACATTGCGTACCAACATCCTGTTCTCTTTTATGGATAAGGACCTTCGATTGATTCTCATCACCAGCGCCGGCCAATCCGAGGGCAAGACCAGCACCATCGCCAATTTAGCCTATACCATCGCCCAGACCGGCAAAAGCGTGTTAATGATCGATGCGGACCTGCGCAAACCGAAACTGCACCAGCTGGCATCATTTAACAATTCCCAGGGTCTTACCGGTTTGCTGGCGAACCTTTTTGCCACTGAGATTTCAAAGGGCGACCTGGCCGATTTTGGGATCAGTGACCTTTACCGCCTGCTGACCCTCCAAAAAAAGACCGGATTCCTGCAGCTGTCCGACGCTAAAGAGGAGCTTGAGCTTTTCTTTCTTCAGGGGGAGCTGATGGATCTCAACTGGCACACCCGCCCGGATGAAAGGAAGCTGGCAAACGTACTGGTCAATAATGAACTGCTGACCGCCGACCAGGCCAAAAGAGCCCTGTCGCGCCAAAAGGATACGGGTCAGAAGCTGGCCTTTATTCTGATCAATATGGGTCTTTTGAATCAGGAACAGCTCATCGGACCGCTCACGATTCAGATGATGGAGGGCCTTCGCACGGCGCTGCAGCTAAAAACCGGTCAGTTTGCCTTTAAGGCACATTCCGATTCCGACTTTGACCGGGCCTCTTTTGATCCGGTCGATTTCCGGAAACTCCACCAACAGCTTATCGTAGGCGAAGAGGAGCTTCCCTACCTGCAAACCCAAATCAGCGCCACCATTTTGAGGCTCGATGCGGATAATATTTTTCTGCTTCCCGCCGGGAGCCTCCCGCCCAACCCTTCAGAGCTTTTGGGCTCCGTGCGCATGTCCTTTCTGCTGTCCTTTCTCAAGAAAAGGTTTGATATGCTGGTCATCGACACCCCGCCTATTATGCCCGCCTCGGATGCGCTTCTTCTGGCCCCCCAGGCCGACGGCGTCATCATCATGATCAAACCGGGTCTAATGAACCGGAAATTGATCCGGAAGGCCGTTGAACAGATTCAATTGACCCAGGCCAATCTGCTCGGTGTCGTTCTCAATCAGGTGGACACCAAAAGAGACGGCTACTATAAATATTATTACAAATACTACTCCAAATACTACGGCGAGGAAGAATAGCGCGCCGCGCGTTTCACTAGGGCCCTCTGCCCTGTGTGCGTTAATCTTGCTTTTATCTGTGGGAGCCTTTTATGTTCTCTCCCACCGCCTCATGGCCCAGGTGGATTACCTTCGCGCCCGAGATCATCTCCTATCCAAACAGATTCAAACGGCGGTCCAAGACCTGCAAAGGGCCGTCGATTATTTACCCAAAGATTATAAAATTTACAAACAATTCGGTGCAACATACTTCCAATGGGCCGCACTCTTCCGCCGGACCAAAGAGACCTGGAATTACACTCTTAAATCCAAAGAATATTATTTAAAAGCAACTCACCTCAATCCGTTCGACGCTGAAAGCGCCTATCGGCTTGCGCATGTTGAAGGATCTCTGGAACAGTTGTATGTCTCTTATAACCCTAACCCAAAGCGGAATCCTTATAATGCGACACCTTATTTCAAGGAGACCCTTCGTCTGAGGCCCAATGGCATCACCTACCATTATGGTTTCGCGCGCTATCTTTACCGCCGCCATCAGCATGGCCCTGAACTGAACTGCATTGTGCGTTCACTGGCGCGTATTTATCCCAACGCCTACCATAATCTACAAAAGGAATCCTTCTGGTCGCCGGCCATCAAAAAGTCTGTCAATCAGGGTCTTCGACAAGCCGTCGCTGCCGGCACCGCCGTAAGAGATGCCCATAGAGCCCTATCTTCCATGGCGGCCGCTGAAAAAAATTGGCCCGCTGCCATCTTCCATTTTAAGGCGGCTCTGCAGTCCCGGACCGTTAAAAGCACCGCCGACGATTATTTTCATCTGGGCCGTCTGTATTTGCACAACCGGCAATACGAGCCCGCTCAAGTTAGCTTTATAACCGGTCTTAATATCAGCAACGCACGCGACCGTCATCTTGAAACCCTCTACCGGTTGTATCAACATGAAGGCTACGCCGAGCTTTTGAAGATTCATGAACTGGTCAAAAACCGCTTCAATCTTTCGGCGCGCAATTGGATGGCAATGGCCCTGCGGCTGATTGATCTGAAGAAGTACGCCGCCGCGCAACAGATTTTATTGGATCAAAAGCAAAAAGATCCCACGGCCGAAGTCTATTACGGGCTGGCGCGGATTGCGGAAATCCAAAAAGACTGGAATCAGATGGAGCTGGCCGTTCAAAAGGCAACTGTGCTGGCGCCCAATAACCTTCAATATCGAAGGACGTTTTTTAAACTCCTAAAGCGGATGGGGAAGCATGCCACGGCCGAAAGAGAGCTGGGGCTTATCATTGAATATTCGCCCCATCCATCTTCCGGCCTTTTTGATGAACGGGCGCGCATGCGCTTGAAACGCAAGGACTACATTGGCGCTATCAACGATTGGAAAGAAGCCATCCGCAAAGCCCCCCACAAAGCCACTTTGTATGCCCAAGCCGCCGAAGCCTTTATCAAGCTGGGCTTCTGGTCCCAAGCGGTGGAATATTATGAAAAGGCAATAAAATTTGATCCCAATAATAAGGGCTACCGGAAAAAATACCGCCAACTCAAAGCTGAAGGATAAACCACCGTGCCCTTTGCTCTCTGCCCTCTGCCCCATGCGCCATGCTCTCTGCCCTAACCAACATACCCCGCTTCGCCTTATACGCCCTGCTCATCTTCACTCCCCTAGCTCGGGGCGCGGTTCAGGGCTGGGCCGTCACCGTCATCCATATGGTTGCCCTCATCGCCCTGACCGCGTTTTTGGTTCAGGCTATCCGGACCGGGAAGTGGAAGTGGATCAAAACCCCTTTGGATCTACCATTCACCTGTCTTCTGGCCCTCTGTCTTCTGTCCTCTGTCTTCTCCCTGCATCATTACACAAGCTACTGGTCCGCCATTCTCCTGGTCAACTATTTAACCATTTTCTATTTAACTATTCACCTCACCCAAACCCGCTCCCAGCTCAAACACCTTTTTTATGTTATTATCGGTGTGGCCGTCTTTCTCTCCGTATTTGGACTGTTTAAAAAATTCGGCACCAATCCGTTTCCCTGGTGGAACTATGCGGACCTCCGGCAGGGGCCCGAAACATTGTCCTCCACATACGTCAACCGCAATCATCTGGCCGGCTTCCTGGAGATGGCCCTTCCCCTCCTTGTGGGACTTTTCCTTTTAGGCTACAGCCGTGGTATAAAATCCCTTCTAACTTATCTCGCCTGCCTGCTCCTTGCCGCCATAGTCCTTACCCTATCCCGGGGTGGCTGGATCGGGATCATCCTGGGACTTGCGTTTATGTCGGCGGCCTTATTGGTTTCACGCCATTTCAGGCATAAAGGCTTTCTGATAACCTGCATTGGTTTCGTATTCTTTCTCGCACTGATTGTTTTGGCGAACACCCCGGTTGTGGAACGAATCAGGACGGCCCTGGAAAAGTCGCAGGACCTTAGTTTCAGATCACGCCTGCTTGCCTGGAAGGGCGTTGCGGCCATGATCGAAGATCATCCCAACTGGGGAACCGGGCCCGGGACCTTTAGTATCATCTTTACCCAATACCAGCCCCCTGGTTACCCCCGCCGGTTTTTCTATGCCCATAATGATTATCTCCACTTTACGTCCGAAATGGGGTTGGCCGTGATCCCCATTATCGTCTGGATGATGATCGCCCTTTACAGGAAGGGTTTTAAGAAACTGAAAAATCCGAGCCGCCTGGTTCAGGGGACAACCTTGGGCGCCTTGTCAGGCATAACCGCTATCCTGTTTCACAGCTTGGTCGATTTCAACCTCCACATCCCGGCCAATGCGATTCTGTTTACGGTGCTGGCCGCCATCGTAGCCGCACCCATCCCCAAACACTCTCGCACCAATAGCAAACGGCGCAGTTCGAAGCCCACCTGGCAAGAACTGCTGCTCAAAATTGATGAGAAAAAAAGATCATCATCCGATATACCAATTGGGTAAAACGCCCCGCATATCATCATGAAAAAAGCCTTGATCACCGGTATCACCGGACAGGACGGCGCCTATCTGGCCCAATTTCTGTTGCATAAAGGATACCAAGTACACGGCATTAAACGCCGTTCATCTTCTTTTAACACGGGTCGCGTCGATCACCTGTACAAAGATCCCCATGAAGAAGACGTCTGCTTTTTCATGCACTATGGCGATCTTACGGATGCAACCAACCTCATTCGAATCATTCAAGAAGTTCAACCGGATGAAATCTATAACCTGGCGGCTCAAAGTCATGTGCAGGTTTCTTTTGAAACACCGGAATACACCGCAAACACGGATGCGTTAGGAACGTTGCGACTTTTGGAAGCCATTCGCATATTAGGTCTTGAAAAGAAAACTCGCTTCTATCAGGCCGCTACGTCTGAGCTTTACGGAAAAGTAGAGGAAATTCCCCAAAAAGAGACCACTCCCTTTTATCCCCGCTCACCTTACGCTGTGGCCAAATTGTATGCTTACTGGATAACGGTCAATTATCGTGAAGCTTACGGCATTTATGCCTGCAACGGCATTTTGTTCAATCATGAATCCCCAATTAGGGGCGAAACCTTTGTCACGCGCAAGATTACGCGCGCTATGGCGCGCATCAAATTGGGTCTTCAAGATTGCCTTTATTTAGGGAATCTGGATGCAAAGCGGGACTGGGGGCATGCCAGGGATTATGTTGAAATGCAATGGCTTATGCTTCAAAAAGATGAACCCGATGATTACGTGATTGCCACAGGGGAGCAGCATAGCGTTAGGGAATTCATCGAATTGGCGGCGATGGAAATAGGCCTAATAATAAAGTGGCAAGGAACCGGCATCGATGAAGTGGGGCTAATTGATTCGGTTGAAGGCAACCCGGCGAGCCCCAACCTAACGCCGAACTCCATTATCATTAGGGTTGACCCGCGTTACTTTAGACTCACCGAGGTTGAGACTTTAATAGGAGACCCTACGAAGGCCCGGACGAAACTCGGATGGGCGCCTCGGATTTCTTTTAAAGAGCTAGTAGCGGAAATGGTCAAAACCGATGTAGAAGAAGCAAAAAAAAATGAGTTTTGTATTCGAATGGGATTCAAAACGAATAATTTTTTTGAATAGATTGCTCTCAAAGAGGGCTCTGCAAGAGGCAAAGAAATGAACAAAGATTCAAAAATCTACATCGCCGGACACCACGGGCTCGTCGGCTCGGCCATTGTTCGCAAACTCAAAGCAGATGGCTATTCGAACATTATCACCCGGATTCGCCATACTCTGGATCTTACGCATCAGCAAGCCGTGGAGGTTTTCTTTTCAGAAGAAAAACCGGAGTTTGTTTTTCTGGCGGCCGCCAAGGTGGGCGGGATTTGGGCGAATAGTAAATATCCGGCGCAATTTATTTACAGCAATTTGATCATACAGACGAATGTGATTCATGCGGCCTGGAAGTCAGGCGTAAAGCGGTTGCTATTTTTAGGATCCTCATGCATCTATCCGCGCGAATGCCCACAACCCATGCAAGAAGAGTATCTTCTCACCGCCCCTCTTGAAAAAACGAATGAATCTTATGCGGTGGCCAAGATCGCCGGTATCAAAATGTGTGAATCTTACAACCGCCAGTATGGGACCCAATTCTTATCGGTGATGCCCAGCAATCTTTATGGCCCCAATGACAATTTTGATTTAAAGACCAGCCATGTCCTGCCGGCGCTTATCCGCAAATTCCATGTAGCAAAAATCAAAACCCGGCCTTCGGTTGGAATTTGGGGTAACGGCACACCCCGCAGGGAATTCCTGCATGTAGATGATCTTGCAGCCGCATGTGTGTTCATCATGGGTCTGGAAGCTGCTATTTATAACACCCTGCTGACAAACCCGTCGCCTTTTATAAATATCGGCTGCGGTGAAGACCTCTCCATTTCGGAATTAGCTCACTTGATTAAAGACATCATTGGATTTAAGGGTGATATCGTTAATGATACGAGCAAGCCGAACGGCGTCCCCCAAAAGCTATTAGATGTTTCCAGGTTGAAAGCTTTAGGATGGAATGCGAAGATTACACTAAAGAATGGGCTTAGCCAAACATATAAATGGACTCTTAGGGAAAGCGTATTTTGAGGATCAATCCGCCTGAGCCTGATTAATCTGAATTATGTACGTACCGCAGGTCCCGCTCTTGGCCAAGTGCGCTCTAAGCCAGGAATTGGACTTGAACCGCAATAGCGCGCGCATTCCCCGTAGCCTGTCCAAGCGAAGTGCAGATTCCGCCGTCGGGGCTGCGGGAATTTTCAATACATGTCGACCCCATAACCAAAACCCGTGCAATCCGCGTCATCCGCTTGTCGGAGCGAAGCGGAGATCCCGCTATGCGGGGCCCTGTGCATCTTTACAAGCCGAACAGGCGCAAACCTTCTTTTGTCTTTGTTTCACCGGGGTGCCAAAAAAGATCGTTATTTAATATTTAATATGTGACCCTGTATTTTTCCCCCCTTTTTTATTTTTTCTTGACGTTCGGCCCCCTCGGTATTACAATTAGCAACAAGTAATACCATATATTCAAAGGATAGGATAATGCCAAAAATAACGAGTAAGGGACAGATTACCATTCCTCAAGAGATAAGAAACATGTTTGGCTTTCTGCCGGGAATGGATGTGGAGATCATTGTCGAAGGCAACAAGGCTCTTATTGTGAAAGGCAGACATGAAAACCAATTCATAAAGTGGGTTGGCCGCGGGGACAAGCTCAGCCGAAAAAGTATTGATCATATGATTGATCAACTCCGTGGCAGAACCGATGAATAATTTTGTTATCGACACGAATCCTCTTGTTTATATCTATCACGGCGTTTCTAATTTCGGTAAAAAATACGCTGTGTTATTGGGTGAATTGAGCAAAGGAAATACTCTGCTAATTCCCAAAATTGTTTACGCTGAACTTTCGCTCGCATTTGAGGATGAAAAAGAGCTAAATGACTTTTTAAGTGACACCGGTATTATTGTTGGTGAGGCCAACCCGGAAACTTATGTTACAGCTGCCAAACGATGGGAGACATATAACAGACATCGGGTATTAATGTGTACAAAATGCGGTGAAAAGCTTGGAAGATTGATATGCAAGAAATGTAAGTCCCGGATCAAAATAAGGCAGCATATCTTGAGTGATTTTCTTATCGGGGCGTATGCGCTTCAAATGAAAGGAAGAAATCTCATAACGAATGATAAGGGATATTTTTCAAGCTATTTCCCCGAGCTAAATATTATTACCGCCGGACAGCAAAGTTCCTCATAATCCGGCGCTTTCCATAGCCTCAGTCCCTTAGTACGCACCAAAAAATCTTCGCGTCCTTAGCGGTTCAAAAAAGCCATGCCCCAAACCCAAAACGCAACACTAGAAACTCCACATTCCATGTCCTTTGCCTGTTGTGTTTACTTTTAATGAATTGTTCCCTGACATCTGACCTCTGATCTCTGGATATTGCCCTATGTTTACCCCGTTCAACACTTTTGGTTTTCATGTTTAACTGAGGCATTCCAATGAGGAGCGCAACGCTTTCACCGGGGTAAATCCTTTCTCGGACAAAGAAAAGTGGTAGAATAAATTTATGACAACACAAACACAAGAAGTCTGGACCACCATCATCCAGCCAAAAGGCAAGTGGTTCGACCTCAAGCTGCGTGAACTCTACCAGTTTCGCGACCTCATTTTTCTTTTTGTCCGGCGCGACTTCGTTGCCCAATACAAACAGACCATCCTTGGCCCCGCCTGGTACCTCATCCAGCCCCTCATGACCACCGGGGTTTTCACCATTATCTTCGGCAAATTCGCCGGGTTGCCTACGGACGGCCTGCCCAAGTTTCTCTTTTACATGGCCGGAAATGTGCTTTGGGCCTATTTTTCCAAAGTCCTGACCGCCACCTCGAGCACCTTTACGGCCCATGCACATCTGTTCGGCAAGGTTTACTTTCCCAGATTGGCTGTTCCGCTGGCCACGCTCGCCTCGGGCCTCATATCCTTTAGTCTCCAATTGGCGATGTTTCTGGGATTTATGGTCTTTTTCGCCCTTCGAGGTGCATCTATTCAGCCCAGCCTTTTACTTTTCGCCTTTCCCCTTTTACTCCTGATGATGGCCGGGTTGGGTCTTGGGTTCGGCATCATCATCTCATCGGCAACGACAAAGTACCGGGACCTGCAGCAACTGGTGGGATTCGGGACCCATCTCCTCATGTATGCCACACCCATTATTTATCCCTTATCAACCGTTCCGGAAAAGTGGCGCTGGGTGGTATTAGCCAATCCCATGACACCCATCGTCGAAACATTCCGTTACGGCTTTTTAGGCGCCGGCACGGTCAATCTCTGGCACCTTACTTACAGCGCGGCCTTTACCATTGTAATTCTGCTGATTGGAATTTTGGTATTTAATCGGGTGGAGCGGACGTTTATGGATACGGTCTGATTTAGTGGCGAAATGAAAAAAGTGAAACGTGAAAAGTAGCGATACGATTAAAAATTCATAAAAGAATTTAGCTTGAAGGAGGAAAGCCCGTAATCATAGACGTCCTGGCTATCCATCCCAAAAAAATATCCTTAAATCCTGTCTAAGAAAAAGCAAATCATCGTATGGAAGTCAATATTTCTGACTTAAGCTGGGATCAGTTCATCTATCCCAGGGGAGGTAAAAGCGAGAAAACGATTAATGCCTATGTTGAAGCGCTTGCGATCGGCGCGCAATTTCCACCGATCAAGATTCAAAGGGTCTTCAACTATCCGGATGGCAATGAAACAACCGAAACGACTGTAATTTTAGATGGCATCCACCGTTGGTTTGCGTTTAAGGAAAAGGGAATCAAAGAGATTGCGGCCATAGAATGGAAGGACAAGCCTCTTGATTTTGAGAAAAACAAAGTAGCGCTTCTTCTTGAATCGGCACAATGTAACATCAACCATGGAGACCGATTAAACTCAAGCGATAAAAAGCGGATCGCCCGTGATATCGCATCGACGGACCCGGAATGTAAGTGGACCGAATCGGTCTTAGCAGAAAAATTAGGGGTTATCCGCCAAACTGTCAACGTCTGGATCTCGGATATCCGTACACGCCAGAAAGCAAGCCGAAACACGGTCGCTTTTCGACTGAATCGCCTGGGCTGGACTCAAGCGCAGATTGCAGAGGCGGTTAAGCTGAGCCAAAATCGCGTATCAGAAATTATCGGAAATGCCAATTTTGGCAATATCGATAATTTGCTCTCTCAAGGCCATGGCATGGACTACATCGCCCGGCACTACAACATGGACCTTGTCCTGGCGTGGGCCTTGCGGCTGGAAGGCAAAACCGACCAGGAAAAATTCAAAGCGCTCGGCTGGGGACTTCGTACCTGGGATAAATGGTATTTTAATCAATGTGATGAACGTTTTGGAGATGATTGGCCCGGGAGGATACCGGCCCAGCTGGTGGCGCATACACTGTTTTATTTCACAAAACGCGGGGATCTTGTTTTGGATCCCATGGCCGGGGGCGGCGTTGTCTCTGATGTGTGTCTCATTTTTGAACGAAAATGCCGGTCTTTTGATCTTGTAACCAATGACAATCGACCCGAAATCCAATACCATCATTGGGATCCCCAAAATGGACATTGGCCTATAACAAAAAAACCCGATCTGGTACTCTTTGATCCCCCTTATTTCGATAAAAAAGCCGCCGACTACGCAGATAAAAGCATATCCAGCCTCGTAAGGCGGGAATATCTTGAATTCTTTGAAAACTTCTTCCGCCTAATGAATACGCATATTAAAAAAACCACCAGACTTGCCTTTATCAATGCCGACTGGCGGGATTTTCAGAAAAAACCGGCCTTTGACGAAACCCCTGAGGGTTCTATCTTGATTGACGACTACCTCAGCATTTTGCATAAAACCGGCTGGAAGCGCACTCACATTATCCAGGTTCCGCTCTCATCGGAACGTTTCCACGCCGGAATCGTATCCGCCATGCAAAAGAAAAGAATCCTCGGTGTAACCAACAGATATTTGATAATTGCAAAAAAATCCTAATTCGGACCGGAGGTAATACCTTTGCGCCTTTGTTTAATCGGCATTCCTACCGCGACCCATTATACGTCCCGCAATGCAAAAAGACGAAACTTATAATCTGACGTATGTCCCGCAATGCGCCTTATTTTCTTGACAAGTTGTCAACAACTATGTGATATCGAGTGCGAGTACACTGCCAAGGAGGCTCATATGCAAACGCTTACGATAGGCGAGCTGAAAACCAGGTTTTCGGAAGTTTTAGGAAAAATTAGAAGTGGCCAGAAAATTGTAATAAGTTACGGAAAGAAGCGCGAAAAAGTCGCTGTAATTGTTCCATATTCAGACTATACCTCCACACAGGAAAGAAGTCTTGGCTTACTTAAGGACCGGGCTGGATGTAAAATCCATGGCGACTTTGAAATTAGTGAGAAAGAAATGCTGGCCTCATGAACTTATTACTGGATACCCATGGATTTTTATGGTCACTTTTTACACCCGATAGACTGAGCAAGGGAGCACTCCGAGAGATAAAGTCTCCAAACAATGACGTGGCGGTCAGTGTAGTTACATTCTGGGAAATCTCCTTAAAGTATGCCATTGGAAAACTCGAATTGACCGGCGTCAAACCGGAAGAATTGCCTGATTTTGCCGGTCAGATGAATTTGGAAACATTGCCGATTACCGCTGGAGAAGCATCAAGTTTTCATAAGTTACCAAGGCTTTCACACAAAGACCCCTTTGACCGTATCATTATCTGGCAAGCTATCAAGCGAAAAATGATCCTGGTATCAAAAGATCGCGATTTCAAGGCTTATCGTAAATTTGGGCTTAAAACTCTCTGGTAAGCATCCAAAGGACGGCCCCCAAACCAGGCTATTCCCCTTTCGTTCCGGTAATCAAGTCCCGCCAAGCGGGACGGGCAGTTCAAAACACATTCATTACGCATCCTTGCCCAGTTAAATTTCCAAAGGAACGAGCGGACGCGGATTTAACCGGGGAAGCGCAAAATCTACCTTCGCCTTACTCCGGTAGATTTCACTACAGTTTACCCAGTGAAATTTCCCTTTTGGAAGAGCATCGCGTATTTCACCGGGGCCTGATAGCGCTGAATCAAACGACAACACCAAATAGATTTACCCTTATGAAAGATTTCATACGACATATGGTGAACAATTTAAGCCAATGATCCTGCCCGGAGGGCCGGTATCTTTGCCGAATCGTTCGTTCCGATTCGACAAACTCTTTACCCTTCGCGTCCCTGGCGCCTTCGCGGTTCAAAAGAAAAATTAAATAAATCCTGTAGATCCTGTCAGAAGAAAAGTTATTCAACAAATTCAACAACGTTACCCACACGACCCCCATTACATTGACGATAACTAATAACAAATTGTGGAGGAAAATATGCTTTTAGAATGGGAATTTTCGCCAAAGGAGAGAACGTATTTAGAAAAACTAAACATTCCTGAACATTTGGTCGACACGGCCCGACAAGATGGCATAGAATTCAGAGATTGCACCAGGGTTCCCGTGGAGATCACGAACAAAGACTCTGGGGAGCGCTATCGAGCCAGGATGGCCGTCACCAGCGAAGGCGAGATTTATATCCCCGCCGAGGTTCAGAAGCTGATCGAAAAGGCTTCCTCCATAAGAATAGAGCTTCTTTAAACCCTGATATTGCAAAAGTCGAGGATGCTATAGACCCGCGAGGTCAAGGGTGAGTCGCCTATTCAATCAGTGTGGCAATGAACCACATTAGATTCATTCCACGCCAGTGGATTTCCTTTTTCCCTTTCATCCGGAAAAGGAATAAAAGAAATCCATAAAATTCCGTAAATCCGTGTCTAATAAAAATATTTCATAAATCGAGTGAAAATCCCAATAACCGATATCCAGGTAAAACGCCACATAAACCCCCGTTTTGAACTTGATTCGGATTATATTGAGGAATTAAAAAATACCGATCATTGGCCTGCCGTGATTGTCACCAAGGAAATGATGCTGGTTGACGGATTTCACCGCTTTGATGCAGCCAAAAAGCGAGGGGATGATACGATCGAAGCAGAAATCAGGGATATTTCGGAAGACGAAACCCTGGCCCTTGCAGCCAAGCTCAACACCACCCATGGAAAACGGCTTTCTGTTTTAGAACTGGCCGAAAGAATTAAACTTTTGACAGAAGAACAGGGATGGTCGCGTCGAAGGGCTGGGCAATACTTCAATAAGCATCAATCCTGGGTTACCCACCATGTAAACATTGCCAACAACCTCAACACTACACTGGCGACCCGGGTCGCCACCCTAACCTACCGATCTTCCAGGGAATTAGCAAAACTTCCTCAGCATAAACAGGCCAAAGCCTATCGAATGGCACGAAAGATGGCGATGCATGACAGGCGGCTATCCCCTTCCTCCAGATTGATGGCCAAGGTGGTAAAAAAAATCCAGAATGAAGCGCCTATGGAAAAGGATTCAAGCGGCGAGGGGGATGATCAGGAGCAACGCTGGCTCAAATTGACCACCCTCTGGAATTTTGGCTCTTGTGATTCTCGATTTGGGTTTCAATACCCCGGACGTATACCCGGTCAGGTTGTCTTGAACACTCTCTACTATTTCACCGCTCCCAATGACCTGATCGTCGATCCATTTGGCGGCAGCGGCACCACCCTAGATGCATGCCGCCACTTGGGAAGGCGATGTCTGATCTACGACCTTGAGCCTGCCAGAGACGATATCGTCAGCCATGATATATCCCTTGGCTTTCCCGAAGAGGCCAAGGGCTGTGACCTGATATTTCTTGACCCTCCCTACTGGAGACAAAAGCGCGGCAAATATACACAAAAAGAGGGATCTTTTTCTGAGGCAAACCTGATAGAGTTTAACCGCAAGATGAAAAAGCTCATCCGTGACGGCTATGACACGGTAAAGCCCGGTGGAACCGTCGCCCTCCTGATTCAGAATACGACCGAGCTAGGGGACGAATTTGCCCGGATGGGGAAATATTATGCTGACCATGTTTGTGACTGCTACGATTCCTTCATCAAAACAGGTTTTGCTCCAGTACAAAGAATAAGCGTCCCTTTAACTTGGGAACAATTCGCCGGTTTCGACGTAAAGAAAGCCAAGGAAGAAAAACGCCTCCTTGGTGTAGTACGCGACCTTTTAATCATGAAAAAGGAAATAGTTGAATAGTATGTCCCCTATTACTCAAATATATGGTTTGCTAAAAAAAGAAAAATAAAGAAGAAACTTATAATCTGACGTACGCAACGCTGGGTATTGTTGCTGCCCGCAGGGCCGGCATCTTTGCCGAATCGTTCGTTCCGATTCGACAAAATCTCTAACCTTTGCGACCTTGGCGTCTTGAGCGCAGCGGGCGGTTCAAAACACACGCATTGCGCATCAAGCGCAAAATCTACCTTCGCCTTACTCCGGTAGATTTCACTACAGCCTGATCGCGCTCAATCAACCGAAAACACCAAATCAACCAAACAAGCCAGATCATTGACTAAAAACACCCGTTTTGAAGACCTCGAATTAATTGGCAAAGCAATCGTCAATTCCGCAATTAAGGTTCACAGAACCTTAGGCCCCGGTTTGCTTGAGACGGTTTATCAGCGGTGCTTAACCTACGAGCTTGAAAAATCAGACTTTCAAGTCAAATGTGAAACTCATTTGCCGGTAAAATATGAAGAGATTCAAATAGACGCCGGTTTGCGAGCCGACATGATTGTCAACGATGCGGTGATTATTGAAAACAAGACCGTTGATAAAATAGCCCCCATTCATGAAGCGCAACTACTAACATATTTAAAGATCACCAATCTAAAGCTCGGCTTCCTGCTAAATTGGAATGTCCCTCTAATGAAAGATGGCATACGACGAATGGTCAATAATCTTTAATGCCCAGCCGGGCATTGGTGATTTTTCCTGATCGTCCGTTCCGATCAGGAAAACTAAAAGAAACCTTAGCGTCCTTTGCGTCTTCGCGGTTCAAAATAAAAAAACTTATATACCAATCGACGCCCCCTTTGATCCTGCCCGCAGGGCCGGTATTTTTGCCGAATCGTCCGTCCCGATTCGTCAAAATCTTTACCCTTCGCGTCCTTTGCGTCTTGAGCGCAGCGGGCGGTTCTAAGTACACGCGGTTCAAAACCCACGCATTGCGCATCAGGCGCAAAAACTACCTTCGCCTTACTCCGGTAGATTTCACTACAGCCTGATAGCGCTGAATCAAACCAAAACACCAAATAGATTGTACCCTAATGAAAACTGCCATACGACGCATGGTGAATAATCTGGGCCAATGATCCAGCCCGCAGGGCCGGTATCTTTGCCGAATCGTTCGTTCCGATTCGACAAAATCTTTACTCTTCGCGTCCTTTGTGTCTTGAGCGTAGCGGGCGGTTCAAACTCATATATAAGAGACGTATCCAAAAACAGAGAGAAACCAATAAAACAATGGACGTCCCCCAAACCCTTGGGATTTAAATAAGAAAAACTGGAAAACCTAGAAATATACCAATTTCATTTCAAACACGTCAACAAATATCAACTTAATTCTGCCGCAGGCGGATTGCTGTGAATGGCTTTTCGCTACCCGAAAAGTCATTCGGCAACTGATAAAACTTGACGATCTTAGCCCAAGTTCAGAGCAAATCGGGCTGAAAAGCGTCTCAAACGGGCATTTCCACGACCTGAGCTCTGTAATTTCAGCATGTTACAGCTGCACTGGTGAATGTAGTGTCAAAATAAGCATATTCTGGTTGACAGGGCCTTGCGGCCATGCTACGGGTGACGTCATGTCCATTCCCGAGATTCCACGAAAAGCCAGGAAAAGCAGCCAGATAGCACGCGTCGACCCGTCCCTCTCAAATCTGTAGTGTCAAAATCACACATTTTTGGATTTTATGTTGCTGAAATCATTAGGTTTTATTCTTGAGACCACGAAGTTGGGTTAGCGTCTTTGCGGTTCAGAGAAATAAGTCAACGAATTCAACCACGTTACTTCATAAAACGAAAACACCAAACAGACCAAATCACTGTAAAACTATCTGACCTCTGCTTTCCTCTTGACAAACAGCGCTTCAAATATATATTGATAGTATATATTCGTGATGGGGGATAACCATGAAAACAGCAAAATTGTTTAAGAATGGGCAAAGCCAGGCCGTCAGACTCCCAAAGGAATTCAGGATGACGGGTACCGAAGTGTATATCAAGAAACAAGGGGAGGCGATCATCTTATTGCCTAAAGAAAGGTCATGGGAGCCCCTTTTTGAAAGCCTGAACCATTTTGATAAGGATTTCAGAATCGAGCGAAACCAACCCGGAGAAGATCAGAACCGAGAGCCCATGTTTAAATGAAATATCTCTTGGACACAAATATTTGCATATACATCATCAATGAAAAACCAAAGCAGGTATTGACAAAATTTGAACAATATCCCGTTCATGAATTCGGGATCTCTTCAATAACACACGCGGAACTGCAGTATGGCGTTGAAAAAAGCAGGAATAAAGAGACAAACCAAAATGCCCTTGATGAATTCCTGCTGCCCCTGTCAATACTTCCATTCCACGGCAAAAAACTGGTTGTATTCTACGGGGAAATAAGGGCATTCTTGGATTCCAAAGGGAAAACAATCGGTCCGCTTGATACACTGATAGCCGCCCATGCCCTGAGTCTGGATCTAACGATTATTTCAAACAACATCAAAGAGTTTTCTAGAATCCCAAATCTCAAATGTGAAAATTGGATATCCTAACAGCCCCTTTGCGATCTTCGCGTCTAACTTAATTTCATAATTCAATCTTTTACGGTCGTTCCCAAGATTCATAAATCAGGAAAAAAATTTAAAAAGTCACACACGTTCCGCGAGACTACACGTTCACTCCGCCGGCCTCCCGGCGGACGGCAGTCGTCAGGCATTCAGATACCTGAATACCTGACGTCCGCAAAACCAAAATCCGTTTTAACTTGTCACGACAACTTGTCCGGCGAAGTCTTGACGAAGTCGGAAGCCTTGGCGACGCCTGATCCGTGCCAAAAATAAAATTTCGTTTCACCCCTAGCCCTACACTAATTTCCCAGAACCGCAAATCCAGAATCTGGTAAACTAAAAGAATGTCCCCCACAGAAATTATCGGAAATACCATTTTTGGTAATATCGATAATTTGCTCTCCAAGGGTCATGACTGAGCCTGTAAAATGTAAATGTTCCTCAACCCCTAGAATCATAAGTATAATTAGTAAGTGTCCTGCTTTTCCCATCTGACAGAGAAAAGAGGTTTTAAAATAGCCTAAATATCAATTGGATGGCGAATTATTTACTTTCTTATGGACGTCCCGCAGATCATAGAATTACTTAAAAGGCAAGGAATTGAAAACAAAAAAATCCTCAAAATCATGTCTAAAAAACCTCCTGACAGGATCAACCGGATCTACCGGATGGAATCATGATCATGCCTGCCGACCAATTGAAATCAGCTCGTAAGGCATTTGATGGATGCCGTTGGTCCTCAAGTTAACAATAAAGAATAGAATGTCCCCAAAGATACCATGGCTTGTGGTCAATAAAAATCAGGCTCCCCTAAATCCGATATAATCAGAAGAATCCTTCTAATCCTGTCTAAAACGTCCCCCAAGACATAATAAATGACTGACTCATCTTCAACACATGCACAAGAACCGGTGCTCATCATCGAGTCCGGACGGACGGAGAAAAACTACTGGGCCGATCTCTGGCGCTACCGGGAACTGTTTCTGATCTTGGCATGGCGCGATATCTCGGTACGCTACAAACAGACCATCATCGGGATTCTCTGGGCAATTATCAGGCCCTTGCTAACTATGGTTGTCTTCACTATTATTTTTGGCCGCATCGCCAAACTTCCCAGCGACGGCAGCGCACCTTATGCCCTGATGGTCTTTGCCGCCATGCTCCCCTGGTCCCTTTTCTCAAACGCCCTGAGTGAATCCTCCAACAGTCTGATCGGTAACGCCAATCTGATCGGTAAGGTTTACTTCCCCAGGCTGATCATTCCCGCGGCGACCCTGGTTACCGCTTTTATCGATTTCTTCATCAGTTTCATCATCCTGATCGGAATGATGGTCTATTATCGATTCGCACCGGGCTGGAACCTGTTGTTGCTGCCGTGCTTCATCATCCTGGCCCTGGTTGCCAGCCTGGGACCCGGTCTCTGGATTACGGCACTCAATGTCAAATACCGGGATTTCCGCTACATTATTCCGTTCGTGGTGCAGTTCGGTCTTTATGTTTCTCCGGTAGGATTCAGCAGCAAGGTGGTCCCGGAACAATGGCGACTGTTTTACAGCCTCAATCCCATGGTGGGGGTCATCGACGGTTTCCGCTGGTGCATCCTGGGCGGCGACAGCCCCATTTACCTGCCCGGTTTCCTGCTCAGTCTTGCTATTATTGCATTCTTCCTCTGGCTGGGCGTAACCCGTTTCCGGAAGATGGAAAAAACCTTTGCAGATCTTATCTAAAACCGATTAAAACCGCAAAGACGCTAAGGCCGCCAAGGGCCCGAAAAAACCGGCGCGCACTTTACCCTGTATGGTTTAACGCCGGTTTGCGAGCCGACATGATTGTCTAAAATTCGGTGATTATTGAAAACAAGACCGGCGATAAAATAGCTCCGATACATAAAGCGCAGATCCTGACAATGATTAAAATTTTATAGTTTTCTTAAGGGCATTTCTGACACTGGCTTTCACTGTTTGACCCGTCTCTCTATGCATGGTATAAATGAAGCAAAGATCGTTATTGTTATTGTTTTATAGGGATGAAAAATGAATAAAATCAAAGAATTCAAAATCCTTAGAGATTATTCCCTTTGGCTTAAATTTGAAGATGGTGTCGAGGGAAAGGTTGATTTGTCATATTTGGTAGGCAAAGGCGTTTTTTCAATCTGGAATGACTATGTCAGGTTTCAGAGAGCGCAGATTGGGGCGTCCGGCGAAATCACTTGGGACGGTAAGGTTGATTTGTGCCCGGATGCGTTATACCTGAAAGTATCCGGAAAAAAGCCGGAGGATATTTTCCCAAGCCTAAGTCCGGAGCTTATCCATGCCTGAGATATGTCGCTTCTATGGCATTGTCATCAAGATGTTTTTTGATGATCATTCGCCCCCACATTTCCATGCGGAATATGCCGAACACAAGGTCGCAATACGGATCGAAACACTTTCGATACTAACCGGCTTCTTTCCTCCTCGTGCACTCGGATTAGTCGTTGAATGGGGTTCACTGCATCAGAAAGAGTTGCTCCAAAACTGGCAAAGGGCACAAAGTTGTGAACCAATCGTCAAGATTGATCCTTTGTCATGAATACCGTCATTATGCTATTTAGCATAATATCTTGGCTTCCTCACTCCACCGTCCTTTAGAAAATAAATCGCCTATATCCCCTAACCTGTGAAGGTTAAAGTTATTTGGTTTCTTAACGATGGTAGAAAAGACAGGACATTCAGCGGCTGATGTGGCGTAATATCTTGAAATAGGACGGGCAAATGTTCTTCGTTCGAGAAAAATGCGCTATGAAATCTGAATAAAGCAACAAAAGCACCAGCGTCCCCCATTCCTCATGGTGGCCACCATCCTGAAAAGCCCGCAAGCGGTTCAGGCTGCCCTGGCGATAATTGAAACCTTTTCCAAAATACGAAATCTATCTCGCAATATCAAGACCCTTTCCAACATCAAGGATAAACGTGAGCAACAGGCCCTGATGCGGAAAAGTGGAGAGATTATCGCTGAACTCCTGGATGACGACATAGAAACAACCGACACAGAAACATCAATAGAACTGAACTTCGCCGTTTTGAAGTTTAAGCACACAATCAAAAAGCAGAAGAAAGAGAAATTTGCGCGTTCACCGGCACACGTGCAGAATTCGGGCTTCTGCGGTGGGTTATGCAGGATATTCAGGATGCCCCCAATCTGGCCTTGCAGATCGTTGTTACGGGAATGCACCTGCCATCCGAGTTTGAAAATTGACCATCGGGAATTTCTGAATGGGATTTGAACATCGAATAGTGGCAACAGCCCCTATTAACTTGCCTTAAAGGAGAATTTTTTGGAGAAAAGACAGCCACTGAAATATTTAGGGAGATCAAGAAAGGTAACTTTTGATCTCATCTGCTGATAAGCTAATAAACTAGCAGCGTCCCTTATCATGGAATCGATGAATACAGTGCAGAGATGAACGATGAACATGGACTCGCCCACTAGTCATCAGCTATCAACCTTGCGATTTGTGGTATTCGGACACCAGCCATTGTCAATGATAGAAACGAAATAATTCAACGTAGTCAACTTAGAGATAGTATTATTTCTGCTAAGAGAAAAATGAATAAATCAAACACCTTCGGCAAGAGAGCCCTGGCAAGGACGTTGAGGCGGTATAACCTCGAGGGGGACAAAAATGGGCCTCTCACTGAATTTAGTAACCTGGATAAGGGATGATTGGTGATCACCTCCGTGTGATATACCGGATAAACGTAACGATTAGGTAGAAAATTCGCTAAAAGTGAGAGATATGCCGGAAAAAGCCCATAAATGGGAATGGTAGAGATATATCTAAGATAAGGCTTTCCTCATAACTCCCTTATATTACAACAATTATAATTTATTCACTTTCTTCTTTACAAAACTATTATAGGATGTCCCCCATTACAGCCGGGCATTGGTGATTTTTCCTGATCGTCCGTCCCGATCAGGAAAACATATTGAAAACCTTCGCGTCCTTTGCGTCTTGAGCGTAGCGGGCGGTTCAAAACTCATTCAATGCGCATCAAGCGCAAAATCTACCCCCACCCTACTCCGGTAGATTTCACTACAGCCTGATGGCGCTCAATAAAACGAAAACACCAAATAGATTTACCCTAATGACAGATGGCATACGACGTATGGTGAACAATTTGGTGCATTGATGCTGCCCGCCGGCTGAACACAACCTTATGAAATCAGATGTGAAGTCCCGCTTTTAAGCGGGGTATTGGCAATTTGCCGAATCGTTCGTTCCGATTCGACAAAATCATTACCCTTCGCGTCCTTAGCGCCTTGGCGGTTCAAAACACATGCATTGGTTATTTTTCATGATCGTTCGTCCCGATCAGGAAAACATATTTAAAACCTTCGCGTTCTTGGCGCCTTGAGCGCAGCGGGCGGTTCAAAATCTACATGCATTACGCATCAAGCGCAAAATCTACCTTCGCCCTACTCCAGTAGATTTCACTACGGCCTGATGGCATTCAATAAAACGAAAACCCCAAACACACGAAACAAACCAGATAACCGATATAAACCTAACCCGGCAAAGCCGGAACCAGATTGTTGATTGATGATTGTTGATTGATGATTTGAGGTATCGCTTCGCTCTGTCATTCTTACTGGTCTGTAGCACAAATGATGCGCAAACATGATGTGATTTCAATAAATAGGTACTAAACTGTAAAACTAAAGGTCCCCCAGATCTGGTGAATAACCTGGTGCAATGATCCTGCCCGGAGGGCCGGTATCTTTGCCGAATCGTTCGTTCCGATTCGACAAAATCTTTAACATTCGCGTTCTTGGCGCCTTCGCGGTTCAAAACACATGCATTGCACATCAAACGCAACTACTGACATATTTAAAGATAGCCAATCTAAAACTCGGCTTCCTGCTAAATTGGAATGTCCCTCTAATGAAAGATGGCATACGACGAATGGTGAATAATCTTTAATGCCCAGCCGGGCATTGGTGATTTTTCCTGATCGTTCGCCTGTCGAAGATGCCGCAACGCGGTGCCCTGTGAAATTCATGCCAATGAGGAGCGTAGCGCATTTAACCGGGGTCCCGATCAGGAAAACTAAAAGAAACCTTAGCGTCCTTTGCGCCTTCGCGGTTCAAAATAAGAAACGTATACAACAATAGATGCGCCCTTTGATGCTGCCCGGAGGGCCGGCATCTTTGTAGAATCGTTCGCGTGCCGTGGCGAAGCCTTCATGGCGGAGACTGGTTCCGATTCGACAAAATCATTAACCTTAGCGTCCTTTGCGTCTTGAGCGCAGCGGGCGGTTCTAAGTACACGCGGTTCAAAACCCACGCATTGCGCATCAGGCGCAAAAACTACCTTCGCCTTACTCCGGTAGATTTCACTACAGCCTGATAGCGCTGAATCAAACCAAAACACCAAATAGATTGTACCCTAATGAAAACTGCCATACGACGCATGGTGAATAATCTGGGCCAATGATCCAGCCCGCAGGGCCGGTATCTTTGCCGAATCGTTCGTTCCGATTCGACAAAATCTTTACTCTTCGCGTCCTTTGTGTCTTGAGCGTAGCGGGCGGTTCAAACTCATATATAAGAGACGTATCCAAAAACAGAGAGAAACCAATAAAACAATGGACGTCCCCCAGACCAATAACGCAAACCCTGGAAAACTTAAAAATGTACCAATTTCATTTCAAATACGTCAACAAATATCAACTTAATTCTGCCGCAGGCGGATTTCTGTGAATGGCTTTTCGCTACCCGAAAAGTCATTCGGCAACTAATAAAACTTGGCGAGCTTAGCGTCTTTGCGGTTCAGAGAAATAAGTCAACGAATTCAACAACGTCCCCCACTTCACAAAAATTTTCTGATGATAAAAAAACCTTGAAGTTGGGATCGGTTACATTTATAATATGAAAACAAAATAAATTTGAAGCTATTAAATCGAAGCTTTTAGTTTCGTTTTCATTAAAACCCATTACGATACATAGGTATTATGCAAACCCCTCCAGAAACAAGACTTGATCGCATCGAAAAAGGTTTAGCCCTGCTGCTTCAAGGTACCATGGAACTAAAAGAGGCCCAAAAGAAAACCGATGCACAACTCAATAAAACCGATGCGCAAATCCTTGAGCTCAAAGAGGCCCAAAAGAAAACCGATGCGCAACTCAATAAAACCGATGCGCAAATCCTTGGGCTAAAGGAATCTCAGGATAGAACGGAAGAATATCTTAATCGCACCATAGAGAAACTGGATGAGATCGGCCGGCAGTTGGGTGATCTCGGCATCGTTCAGGGCCAAGTGGCCGAAGATCTATTTTATCGCAACGTGCGCTACATGTTTAAGCAAAGGAACATCAGCTTCGGCAGCGTGCGCCGCAATGTAAAGAGAAAAGGGGTGGGCGAATACGATATCGTTGCCGTAAATAGTGGAGCGGTACTGGTAATTGAAGTCAAAAACAAGCTTCAAACAAGAATGATCGACAAATTCATCATCCAGCGGCTACCCAAATTTAAAAAAGGTTTTCCCCAGTACAAGGACTATAAATTAATCGGTGGCATCGGCGCCCTGGTAGTGAAAGATGATGTGGGACGCTATGCCGAAAAAGCCGGCCTTTTCGTGCTGACCCAGGCCAGCGACGGAAGTGCCACACTCTCCAACCGCAAGACTTTTCGACCCAAGAAATTTTAGGCCGGTAAAACTGCCCAAAAACCCCCTTCGCGCACTTCGCGGTTAAAAAAAGAAAAAAGTTTATCCCTATTAACCAATCAACTATTCAACCATTTGACAAGGGAGCGGTCCTTTCGAATTTGTCAAAATACGTGGCGCTAAAAAAGTTGTTTACTTATTTATGAAAGTCCCCCTGGCCATTGATCGTTCGTCCCGATCATGAAAACCAAATAGATTTACCCCGCCTGTGGTAGCGAAGCGGACATCCCGCTAGCGGGGCCCCATAGCTCCGGCAGATGGTACTGGGGTCCTTAGCGCCTTGGCGGTTCAAAAGACATGTGTTACGCATCAAGCGCAAAATCTACCTTCGCCTTACTCCGGTAGATTTCACTACAGCCTGATAGCGCTGAATCAAACGAAAACACCAAATAGATTTACCCGAATGAAAGATGGCATACGACGAATGCTGAATAATCTGGGCCAATGATCCAGCCCGCAGGGCCGGCATCTTTGCCGAATCGTTCGTTCCGATTCGTCAAAATCATTAACCTTAGCGTCCTTTGCGCCTTCGCGTCTTGAGCGCAGCGGGCGGTTCAAACTCATATATAAGAGACGTATCCAAAAACAGTGATAAACCAATAATCCAATGGACGTCCCCTATTTACACTAATGAAAGCTGCCATACGACGTATGGTGAATAATTTAAGCCAATGATGCTGCCCGGAGGGCTGGTATCTTTGTGGAATCGTTCGTTCCGATTCGACAAAATCATTAACCTTAGCGTCCTTTGCGCCTTGAGCGCAGCGGGCGGTTCAAATGTATATATCAATGGGCGACCCCTAATTTCAAACGGCTAAAAAAGAAAACATCACCCTTCTCGCCTTCGCAGTTTAACATGTCTGATACATACGTGATCGGATAAGACGTACCCGTTCTTAGCGAAAATATATATAATAT
>CAZHAH010000072.1:0-25538 GCA_964530095.1 uncultured Desulfobacteraceae bacterium
TGCAGTTATCCTGATCGGCGTGCGCCGTTATCGCATCCCCCTCGTGGGTGAAACAGCGGACGCATCTGATGGCACAGAGACCGCAGGCATTACACTTTTCCTTATCGATAGATACCCAATTCATGAATTCCTCCCAATATTTCGAGACAGTTATACTTGACGAATCAGACTGACATCAATCGGTCCGGGCGGCGTATTGTTTCCCGCGGTATTCCAAGCCCCAGGCGCCATCGATTTTGACCAGCCTGAGTTCGAATCCAGGTAAAATCTGTGTCATCGGGCGCCCAAATAAAAAATCCATCATTTCCGGATCCAGATTCGCTTTTTCGGACATCACATTGCGCAGCTGCTGATCGTAACGGATCATAGCGAGTACGCGCTGGATCGCTGCGGCTGTGCGATGGCCGTCTTCCAAATCCTGAATATATTTGTGGACGTCGTCATAGGAACACCGCCGCTCATGGTCGGCCACAAGCGCATACAATTCCTCCATCTGAGACAGCAGATCGCTTCGCGTGAGCCGATTGGCGCCATAAATGTCTTCCAGCGCCGTCGTATTCCAGCATTTCAAAACCCGACATTCCAGCGGCCGCTGGTCATAAATCGTACAGCGATTGCCCTGGGTTGGATCCCAAAAACGACAAGCCCAGAAATCGCGCACCCCTTTAATTTTGACGATATCGCCAGTTGCTTGAAATAATTCCCCTTTGACATTGTCGCGAATGCGTTCGCCCGAACGGATCGTATACAGGCACTTCAGCGGGATCTGACCCGATTCAATCAGGGTCCGATCCTCCCCATGCAGTGCCGGCCCGCCGTCTTTACAACAGGTTCCGCAACGCCGGCATTCAGTCATCTTTTCCGGTTTATTCTGGGTGCCCACAGGCTTTAAGATTGACCTTTTTAGGTTAAATTTTATAAAAACATGACAAAGGCATGCTAAAAATAATAACAATAAGGGCTCGGAAATAATTGCTTCAGCATTTTGGAACAAATTAATTGTGAAATCCAGAATTAAGATTAAAATTGTCGTGTTTTTTTACCCTGAAGGAATTCGCAAAAGGCGAACACAAGTATCTGCTTAAAAAGCGAAATCCAGAAAATGAGGCGTTGCGTTAAGTACGGGCGGGGTATTAATGTGCAAAATCAAAATTTGTAACAGGAGAACAGGCAAAATGAAATGGGACACCCTATATTCTGATCGAATCGATTCAATGGGACACTCAGATGTTGCTGAAATGTTGAAACTGGCTGAACGGCCCGAGGTCATCTCCTTTGCCGGCGGGCTTCCCGATCCGGCCATTTATCACCTGGAGGAAATCAAAGCAGTCTATGAAGCGGTTCTGACCCAAAAAGGACAAACCGCGCTGACGTATGGACCGACAGTCGGAGTTACTTCTTTTAGAGAATGGCTGGCAGAACACATGACCCGGCTGGGCAGACCCTCCAAAGTTGATGAGTGCCTGGTGACCACCGGCGGAATTGCCGCTTTAGACCTCATTTGCAAAGTATTGCTGGATCCGGGCGACATTGCCATTGTCGGCGAACCGGCTTACTTGGCTGCCCTTCAGGTCATTAGAAGCTATCAGGGTCGCTTTGCCGGTGTTCCCTTGGATGATAAAGGGATGCAACCCGATGCACTGAAGTCGACGCTTGAAGAGTTACGGCGTGAATCATTGAGCCCCAAATTTATCTACCTGGTCCCTTCATTCCAAAATCCATCCGGGGTTACGCTTTCAGAAAAACGTCGCAAAAGAATTGTTGAAATCGCGGTTGAATATAATGTGCCCATCATCGAAGATGCCGCATACCGTGAGCTGCGATTTGAGGGCCAGGCGCCACCAATGCTTGCAGCCTTGGACCCGCAGAACGTTATCCATATTAATACGTTTTCAAAAATCTTTAATCCCGGCGTACGCATAGGGTGGGTCAGCGCTGCGCAAGAAATAATCGAGACTTTGGCATTGGCCAAGCAAGGTCAAGATCAATGTTCTACAACTATCGGACAATATGTCGCTTTGGCTTTCGCGTCAAAGGGACTGATTGAACAGCAGAAATCAAGAGCGATTGAGATTTATGGCCGCAAAAGAGATACCATGTTGGCCGCCTTAGAGAATTATTTTCCAAAAAGTGCGCACTGGACAAAACCGCAAGGTGGTTTTTATACGTGGGTGACTTTACCAAAGCATATTGACACGGAAGCGCTTTTGCCAAAATCAATCGAGGACGCCTCCGTCGCATACGGTGCCGGCCCGGCGTTCTACCACAATCGCAGCGGAAAGGAACACATGCGGCTGTGCTACAGCTACGTGCCTGACTCACAAATTGAGGAAGGTGTCCGCAGGCTTGGGCATCTCGTGTCCGAGATATAATTTGGTGCCAAAGGGGGATGTTATGACAGAGGTTAAAGGGATTTCAGATGCCTACTTCGAGAAACCAAAGTGGTCAAAAACGTGGTCACGAATTCCCGTTAAAGGGGTATATGAAAAAGAGGATGTTGCCGCGCTCGATTATCATAAGGATCTCAATAATCCGGGTGAGTATCCGTATACACGAGGGATATTTCCCAACATGTATCGCGGCAGATTGTGGACCCGGCGTGAGGTGTCCGGGCATTCTTCAGCTGCCGCTTCAAACAAAAGGCTCAAATATCTCATGAGTCAGGGCGTAACAGGGCTTAATATCATCGGAGACTTGCCCACTCAATTGATGATCGACTCCGACCACCCTTTTGCCAAGAACGAGGTTGGACTGCAGGGGACGCCCATGGTCACAGTGGATGATCTGATGATCTTGACGCGCGGCATTTCCTTAGACCAGGTAAGCTTTACTTTCAGCGCATTTACGCCGGTGATGGCTTTTTACGTGGCGGCCGGAAAAAAGAAGAGAATCAGCCCAGACCGCTTAAGGGGTACGATCATTAACGATACGATACACTATCGCTACTGCTATGGGAATAAACTTCCTTTGGATCTGGGTATCAGGCTTGGGGTGGACTCAATCGGTTATGCGATCGATAGCATGCCCTTTTGGTACCCGTTCAGCGTGGAGTGTTACGATCTACGGGAACATGGCATTGATGCCGTCCAGGAGCTGGCCTTGGGCTTTGCGATCGCTTTTTGTCTCATCGATGAATGTTTAAAGAGAGGATATAAGATAAATGATATCGCTTCCAAGATCGCCTTTACGATGGGGGTGCACATCGACATCTTTGAAGAAGCAGCTAAATTCAGAGCGGCCAGGAGGATGTGGGCCAGAATCTTAAAGGAGAAGTATGGCGCCACAAGCCCCAAAGCGCTTCACTTTAAGTTTCATGCCAACACCAGCGGCTGCATGACCGTCAGGCAACAACCCCTGAATAATATTGTGCGAGTTGCCTACTCGGCCTTAGCGGCAGTTCTGGGTGGCACCCAATCAATGCAGACCGTTTCTTACGACGAGCCCATAACGTTGCCGACCGAGGAATCGGCCCGTATAGCCGTTAGAACCCAACAGATTCTGGCTTACGAAACCGGGGTCACAAGAGTCGCAGACCCTTTGGGAGGCTCCTACTATGTGGAGAGTCTCACCGATAAAGTTGAGGAGAAAGTCCAACAATTCCTCGCTAAAATAGATGCGGTCGGCGGACTTATAAAAGCTATCGAGACGGAGTGGTTAGATAATGAGATGGCCCAGGCCGCTTATCAATATCAGAAAGAAGTTGAAACCGGGGAAAGGATCATCGTGGGCCGGAATGCCTTCGTCATTCCTGAGAAACAAGAGCGTGAGGCGAAGGTGCATCGGAAATCGGAGCGTGCGGCCAAAAAGCATATGACGAACCTTAAAGAGATCAGAAATAAACGTGATCAGAAGAAGCTGGGCAATGCCGTCGATACGCTTTACCTGAAGGCTGAAAATAAGACAGAGAATTTACTGCCGGCCATGGTTAAAGCCGCCACAGCCAAAGCCACAATCGGGGAGATAATGGGAACCATCCGACAGGCTTACGGATATTCGTATGATCCGTTTAACACGCTGCAGTCCCCTTTCTAGAGGTATTGAAAATATGGCTTTAAAAAGAAGAATAAGAATTTTGACCGGAAAGATGGGGCTGGATGCCCATTACAGGGGCGTTGAGGTGTTGAGCATGATGCTCAGAGATGCAGGGATGGAGGTCATCTATACCGGATTATTTCAAACTGCGGAGATGATTGTGCAGACCGCGCTGCAGGAGGATGTGGATATCATAGGGCTTAGCTTTCTTTCCGGGGAGCATCTTCACTCTACACAGGAGGTCATTAATCTGCTGAAAGCAGAAGGCATCGATCATCTGCAAGTGCTGGTGGGCGGGGTGATACCCAAGGTGGACGTGTCCCGGCTAAAGCAAATGGGGGTTTGTGAGGTGTTCCGGGCTGATACACCGGTAGACGACATCATTCGCTTTATCAATAGCCATATGGAAGAAGTTTAGAAAACGAGGGAGACGGTTTTGAATTTCGAAAATGATTTCACGGATAAAGTTGTCATTGTGACCGGCGGGGCCGGCGGGTTGGGCAAGGAAGCGGCAATGCGGTTTGCGTCTTCCGGTGCCCGGGTCATTCTCTGTGATGTGAAAACGGAGCAGGGTAAAGAGACGTCCGATGCGATCGCGGGCACGGGTGCTGAGGCTAAGTTTATTGAAACCGACGTATCCCAGGAGATGTCCGTTGTCGATATGGACGCCATTATATAATGAAGGCCAGGACCTGGTGCAACTGGCGCAAAAACGGGGTACCACGCCCAGAAAGATGTTTGAAGAAATAATCAAAAAAATGTGCCCCATGCAACGGGAACAAACCGAAGCCGATGTCTCCAACGCCATTCTCTTCCTTGCATCCGAAGCGGCTCGAAACATCACCGGCCAATCCATCAATGTGGATGGCGGGGCGGTGATGCATTAACAGCAGCTTCAATGAAATTTCACAGTTCAAAACGGAGTTAGGGGTGGAAAATCTAAAAGGGTATCAAAAGAAATATCTGAAAGGGCTTGCCCACGGCATGAAACCACTGGTTTTTGTGGGACAGAAGGGAATCTCCGCCAATGTAACCAAGGCGGTTAACGCGTCGCTGGAAACACATGAACTGATTAAGGTCAAATTTCTTGATTTCAAAGAAAAAGATCAGAAAAAAAAGATCGCTGCGGCCATCGCAAAAGAAACCGCCTCCGTGCTGGTGGGGATGATCGGTCATATGGCAATTTTTTATCGACGACAGCAGGATCCCGAAAAAAGAAAGATCCAAGTTCCCCAACGGCAGACGGTATAAATTCAAAATCGGATTGAAATCCCATGTGGCGAAACGTTTGGCGATCATCAGACGAAATGAAGATTCGCAAATATCAAACTGAAGATCAAAAGATGATCATCGATCTGTGGGAGAGGTGTGGCCTTGTCTTCGCTCAAAATAATCCACACAAAGACATTGCGAGAAAGCTGAAGGTCAATCCGGAATGGTTTTTGGTCGGTGAACTCAACGGCAGGATAATTGCTACCTGTATGGCAGGCTATGAAGGTCATCGGGGTTGGATCAACTATCTGGCGGTATCCCCTGAATACCAGCGGCAGGGTTTTGCAAGACAGATAATGAATGCAGCCGAAGCGCTTTTACGAGCTGCCGGTTGCCCAAAGATAAATCTTCAGGTTAGATCTTCAAATGCGGCGGTTATTGAATTTTACAAGGCCATTGGATTCAGCCTCGATGATGTTGTCAGTATGGGAAAACGGCTGAAACCAGATTGATGGCGTCGTTAAAAGTCCCATCTACTGCGTTGTAGTATTTTTTCAGACACTCGGCATACTACATGTATGGCCTCGTTCCTGAAAAAATACCACGCCTTGTATATGAACCTTTTTACTTAGCCATCTATAGCTGAATTCGCGACTTACAAATAACTCATTTTCAGCTGTGTTGTATAAGTAAAGGACTTTACAAGTTATTTTCGTCTACAGGGGCGCGAAGCGCCTTTATTAGCTTTTTACGAGATCATCAAGATTACCTCCACTAGAGAATGAGTGGCAGCCGAGGGGTGAAAGGAATAACACGATGAAAGTTGCAAAGATTGAAACCCTGCATTGCGACGCCGGCTGGCGCAATTACCATTTTGTCAAGCTCACGACCGACAACGGGACTGTGGGCTGGAGCGAATACGACGAAGGGTTTGGTTCACCCGGCGTCACGGCCGTTATCGAACAACTCAGCGAGCGCGTCGTCGGACAACGGGTGGGTGATCACGAGCGGATCTACGCAGAGCTGTTCTGCCTTACGCGACCCGCAGCAGGGGGCGTAGTCGGCGAAGGTCTGGGTGCCATCGAAAACGCCCTCTTGGATGCCAAGGCCAAGACGCTGGGGGTACCATGCTACGAGCTGCTGGGCGGTAAAGTGCGCGATCGAATCCGGCTTTATTGGTCGCACTGCGCGACCTGGAGAATCAACCACCCAACCTACTACACGCCTCCCATTACGGACCTGGAGGGCGTCAAAGCACTGGGAGAGGAGGTTCGCGAAAAGGGTTTCACCGCACTCAAGACCAATACATTCATCTACGAAGGCGGCTCGGCCCGTGGCTGGCGGCCCGGTTTCGGATCGCCTTTCGAACCGGCGCGCAACGTCGAACGTATGGTCCTGCGTAATCTACGGGCACATCTGGAAGCATTTCGAGAAGGTGCCGGACCGGACATGGACATTTTGCTCGATCTAAACTTCAACTGTTCAACCGAAGGCTATGTCAAGATCCTGCGTGAGATTGCAGATCTGGATATGTTTTGGGTGGAGATCGACAGTTACAACCCGCAGGCGCTGGCCTACATCCGGAGTCGCAGCCCGCATCCCATCAGTTCCTGCGAAACCCTTTTGGGATTGCGTGAATTCCTGCCCTACTTTGCAGAGCAGGCAATGGACGTGGCGATCATCGACATGGTGTGGAACGGTGTCTGGCAGTCGATGAAGATCGCCGCTTGCGCCGAAGCGCACGAGGTGACCGTGGCCCCGCATAACTTTTACGGCCACCTTTGCACCATGATGAACGCGCATTTTGCGGTCGCTGTGCCGCATCTGCGGATCATGGAGATCGATATCGATCGTCTCCCATGGGACCACGAACTGTTCACCCATCTTCCGTCGATTGAGGATGGTTATCTGGTTGTTCCGGATCGACCCGGCTGGGGAACGGAACCCAATGAGGAGGCCGTACGCGCCAGACCGCCCAAAGGGGGTGCCGGCTTGCTTCATTATCGGGACAAGTGAAATGCTTTCAGTGCAGTCGGCTAAAATAATTGCGACGCCATCAATTTTAATTTCAAAAAAGGTGGAGGAAATCACGAATGAAACAACCCGCATTCTTAGACGTATTACAGGCCCGGCACATCCTTGACAAATATCTGTCACCAACACCTTTGCATCGTTATCCTGCCTTGGATTGGCGTTTGGAAGCGCGTGTCTACATCAAGCATGAAAACTACCAGCCAATAGGTGCGTTCAAAGTGCGAGGTGGGATAAACCTCGTGTCGCGGCTATCCGCTGAGGAACGAAAACAGGGGGTCGTCACGGCTTCTACCGGTAATCATGGCCAATCCATCGCCTACGCTGCGCGGCTCTTTGGCGTTCGGGCCATTATCGTCGCCCCTGAAGGCGCCAATCCGGTGAAAGTGGAAGCGATGGAAAGTTATGGGGCGGAGGTCGTCTTGCACGGCAAGGACTTTGACGCAGCCAAGGCCCATTGTGAGAACATGGCCCAGGAGCAAGGATTGCGCTACATCCATTCCGGCGACGAGCCGCTTTTGATTGCGGGTGTGGGGACGACCACTTTGGAAATTATCGAGCAACAACCGGACATCGAAATAATTTTTGTACCTATCGGCGGTGGCAGCGGTGCGGCCGGCGCCTGCTTGGTAGCTAAATCAATAAATCCCGACATTCAGGTGATCGGAGTGCAGGCGGCAGCGGCGCCATCTGCCTATCTAACCTGGAAGAACCGGCAACATACGACCGCTCAAATGGAAACTGAGGCTGAAGGATTGGCAACCGGCGCGCCTTTCATGTTGCCCCAGCAGATTTTGTGGCAATATCTGGATGATTTTATTCTAGTCGAAGAAGAAGCGATGAGACAGGCGGTGCGGCTGTATCTGGAGAAAGCTAAAACCTTGGCGGAACATGCCGGTGCAGCCCCATTGGCAGCCGCGTTACAGCTAAAGGAACGGGTGCGGAACAAAACCATTGCTCTCATTATTAGCGGCGGCAATATCGCCCCGGATAAGTTGAGGCAGTGTCTGGATTAGGATGCTGAAAAATACAGGAGGGCAAACAATGAACGATCAAACCCCATTGGACAAAACGTTTCATACCATCATGAAATGTATGGTGGAGACCGGCCAGGCGCCGCATTACACTGCAATTGCAAAGGCATTGGGCCTTTCGCCAGAGGAGGGGCGAAAAGCCCTGCATGATCTTATTGAGGCCGGAATTCCCGGCTGGCTTTTCCCGGACACCGATTTAATTACCTCTTTTGCCCCATTTAACAACCTTCCCACCCAGTTTCGGATAACCGTCGATGGCCAGCAGAAATGGTTCGGCCAATGAGCCTTTGAGTCGCTGGCGGTCAGCTGGCTTTTTCCGGGGAAAACAATCAGGATCGATTCACCGTGTCTCGATTGTGGCGAACCGATACGGGTGGATATATGTGATGGGGTAATCGAAAAGGAGGCGCCGCAAGGGATCATCGGTCATGTGTCGGTTCCCTTTGTGAAGTGGCGGCAAAACATTCCCTATGCCTGAAGTACCATGCTTTTCTTCCGGTCGGAAGAACATCTGCGAAACTGGTCTATGTTTAAACCAGAAACCGAGGAAGGAATCATTGCGCTGTCTGATCTGGTTAAGCTGTTTTCGGCTGATTTTTTTAAACGGCGCCTGGACCCGGACTATGTTTCCCGCTCCAGGGAATATGGAAAAGAATTTATTAAGGAATTCAACGCGCTTGAAAAGGCGGGCTTATTCTGGAAGCTATAACCCCAATTGAGCGCAAAAACACTCAGCTGGGGGATTATTAGTTAACGGTTAATGGTTATTGGCTTTAATAGCGTTCACCATTTTATATTCCTTAAAACAGGCCTGCCTCAGCAAGGGTCCTGGCGTAGCGACGCATTCGGGAAAAGACCCAGACACCCGTCTCCGGAAAGAGGTAGACCGGGATCTTTTGCGCGAGAAGATAATCGGTCGACTCCTTTACATGCGCAGCGGCACCCAGCACAGAGAAGAAGACCGGCTTGCGTTGCTTTTCTTTGATCATCTCCACAAGCGGCCCAAAGAGGCTTTCCCCACCCTCTGCAGAAAAACCGATGAAGATGATCCCGTGGATGTCGTCATCTTCCAGTAAGGCCTTCAGGATCCTGGTGGTGGTTTTTTCAAAGCCGTGGCGGTTCATGTCCGGATAAATATCGATGGGATTCATCCGTTTTCCCCTGGTGGCGATGACTTGCGACAGGCGCTCATCCGTCCGTTTGGAAAAGCGGGCCACGGTGAGGCCTTCCTCCACGGTGGCATCTACGCACATGATGGCCTGGGCCCCGCTGTAGGTGATGTAGGCCAGGTTGTTGCCTTTGGGTAGCGGTGCCCACTGAAAACCCATGAAGGCGGCCATGAGCTCCTCCGGATGTTTGACCGACAGAACGCCTGCCTGGTGCAGAGCCCCTTGTAAAACTCTGTCTTCCACGGCCAGGCTGGCCGTGTGCGAAGCTGCGGCCCGGCTTCCTTCTCGAGTGCGGCCCCCTTTGAGCAACAGCACCGGCTTGTGCTTAACCGCCTCCCGGGCCCCTGCCACGAAACGCCTGCCGTCGCGGATGTCTTCCAGATAGAGACCGATGATGCGGGTTTTGTCATCTTCTTTCAGATAGTCCAGGGCGTCGACTTCATCCACGTCGATCTTGTTCCCCAGACCCAAGCCCTTGGAGAGCCGGTAGACTGGAAAGGAACTCAAGTATTTCAGCAGGGCCCCGACAAAGGCCCCGGACTGAGAAACAACTCCAATCGAACCCGGGCTGAGCATGTTGTGGTCGCTGAAATAGGAGGTTGTGAGACCGGTTTCGGTATTGATGATGCCCAGAGTGTTGGGCCCGAAACCGCGCATGCCCGAGGACTTGAGGATGGCGCGGATTTCTGCCTGAATAGCGCCTCCTTCCTCACCGGACTCGGCGAACCCCTCCGAAGAAATAATGACTCCTTTTACATCCTTGCGAGCGCAGGCGCTCACCGCCGAAGGCACGGCTTTAGGCGGAATGATGATCGAAGCCAGATCGACCTCAAAGGGGACATCCTCGATTGTAGGATAAAGTTTCACGCCGTGAACCTCTCCGCCCCTGGGGTTGATCCCGGCGATACGGCCCTGCAGCCGGGAGTGCGTGAGTGCTTCGAGCAGCATGGCCCCGGCTTTGGTATGGTCCTTTGAGGCCCCATATACGATAACATTTTTGGACTCCATCACTTCACGGATTGATCGCATCTTCTCCTCTCAATTGCCAAAATATCGTTCGCAAAAAAACCTTGATTCCATCCATAGGCCTTTACCTTTTTATTGTTTAAGGGACTGTAACTCTATATATTTAGATTAAATGCAACCATTTTCCGGGACATATGCGCTGCTCTACTCCGCAAATTTCGATCGTTTCGTTAGGGTCGGAAAATGCGGCCGGCTATCCCTCAATCCCGGTTTCTATGTTTACGTCGGGAGTGCATTCGGTCCCGGAGGATTAACAGCCCGCATCGCCCATCACCGCCAAAGTTCCCGCCGGCCTCACTGGCACATCGACTATCTGACGCCATTTCTAAGCCTACGCCAATTATGGTATACCTACGATCCGCTTCAGCGCGAACACGAGTGGGCCGAAGTCCTGTTACAAGCCAGAGGCGCCTCTGTCCCGCTTGAGGGCTTCGGTTCATCCGATTGCCGCTGCCGGGCACATTTTTTCTTTTTTAACTCCCAGCCATCGGACAGATATTTCCGGCGTAAAATACATTCCCAATTGCAGGATCATGGCAGAATCTTCATCGAAAATGTGATCCTTTAAGTTAAAATTTCGGCGCCCCCCACAGTTTAAGGACCCGGATCAAAAACAGACACAAAAGCATTATACCCAGAAAAATCAGAGACGTTAACCCAAGACTCCAGTTCCACCAGAGGGGACCATTGACAAGCATCAAACAGATGCCGATGGGAATGATCGAAAAGACATTCATCACCGCTAGTTCGATGGCCACCGGCGTCTTGAACTCCGGATCGGCTATACGCAGCAACAATAGCCCCGATGAAACCGTCCCGGTTACGGCGCCGTAAAGCGCGGCCGTCCTTTCCAGAGGATAAGACCATGGATTCAAAAGGGAAGGGGCTTTGCATATGCGTCTCTCCAATCACCTCATCTGAGGTCACTTAATTGAATGGGTTCAAAGCTCCTGGCCGAAGGGCTGCTGATTCGCATATTGATCAACTTCCTGCGGCGCGAAGGAGATTAGATTAAATATTTTCTGTTCCAGTCCCTCTGTTTTTTCCCAAACATTACGGATTCTGCGACGGTAGGACCCTTCTTGGCCATAACGGATCAGGATGTAATTCATTCGTTCCGACAAGGGAACGATTTTATCATGAAGGACTCTTTTGTCAGCGTAATTAACCACTTCAACTTCGGTGGGAATATTGGAATTCGAGTATGTGTCCAACTGCACATGTTGACGAACAATGGCGCCGACCTCGGAGTAGCCTTGGTTGGTGAGCCATTCACCTGCCGTTGCGGCATGGTTTTCGTTGGTTTTAAAACTGCGGGTTTTGGTAATGTCATGCAGCAAGGCTGCCGCCTGAACCAGATTGCGGGAGAGGGGAATCCCCCCGTGGTTGAGCGCATCCACCAGCAGCAGCGCCACACGACAAACCTGAATCGAATGGGAAACAATATGGTCCATCATCTCCATCTGAGAGATATACTGAAAACACTCTTTTTGGGTTGGAATTTGCATTACTGTTTCTTTCTTGCGGCAATAATCGAAAAAAAATACCTTAGCACAAGATATCCGCCAAAAACAATTACAGACCGGGAAAAAGGATTTGAAAATAATCTAAGGTCTCCCTAATTCCTTGATTTTCCTAAAAAACGTGTTAGATTTAGAGGGAAACCCAATAGGAACAGAAGGGGAGAAAATCCAATGGCCCAGCGCAATTTCTTGGAACATAAAAAGATCTTAATCGTCGATGATGAGCCGGATGTTTTGGAAACCCTGGCGGACCTGCTCCCCATGTGCACGATAACCAAAGCTTCCAATTTTGAAGAAGCCCAAAAGCTGTTGACGGATCGCTATTTTGATATGGCGATCTTAGATATTATGGGAGTTGACGGTTATCGACTGCTTGAGATTGCCAAACAGAGAAACATCGTTGCGGTTATGCTGACCGCACACGCATTTAGTCCGGACAGTATAAAGCGGTCATATGAAAAAGGAGCAACCTTTTATTTGCCCAAAGAAAAGATGATCCGGATTGAGGATTATTTAAATGATATTTTTAAAGATATTGAAAAAGGAAAAAATCCTTGGGATCGCTGGTTTGATCGGTTGGGGAGCTATTGCGAAAGACACTTTGGTCCCGATTGGCAAGGCGATGACAAAGACTTTTGGGCCCAGTTTCCGTTTTATTAATGATTCCATGTATCGATTTGGGAGCATGGTTTTTTTCAAATCCGCCTGCCCATAATATTTCCAGTTCTTGGAGCCCTGCGCGATCCATAATTCGTAACCCCCACATCAAAAAGATAGAATTTTTTAGTTTCAATGAGCCGGCGGTTTTTAGCCTTTCGCCAGGGTGAGATTTTGAAACCAAGAAATGTACCTTCCAACGCAATGGACCACCCAATAGGCTCTGCCCAACCATGCTTTTCAGCTACCTGGACGACGATGAAGCCTTTCTTTTATTCGGTATTTACAAGATTTGCCAACGTGAGCATTTTTTGTAAATGGTGTGGGCACCGTCCAGAAGGCGGTATTTATCGTCATCTTGCGGATGGGCCTGTACCTCGATAGGATCGATTTAAAACCGGTCAGTTATGTTGACTTTTTACACTTTCAACATAACGTAATCTGTTATTTTCACTTTCATGCACCACTGAAAAGTTGCCATACTCGATTCATACCTTGAATAATGGACATGGCCAGAGTGGGTGGAATTCGATCAATTTTCCGTTCGATTTGTTACGCACTCCGTTTGCAGCTTTTTTGCCAGGTATTAGTCCCCACAAAATCTTGATGTGTGAAATCAGTTTGATTTGTTCTAA
This sequence comes from uncultured Desulfobacteraceae bacterium, assembly GCA_964530095.1. Classification (GTDB taxonomy): domain Bacteria; phylum Desulfobacterota; class Desulfobacteria; order Desulfobacterales; family CAZHA01; genus CAZHAH01. Next base: position 13,320 of record CAZHAH010000072.1, read on the forward strand.
TATCGCTCAAACAAAAAGTCTACATAACTCAATAGAAAAATTCATGATTCTTCAATCACCGCAGACCATCAACTAAGAGAAATCCTCGATCATTAATGAATGAAACACTTCGTCCCAAGAGAGACCATAAAGAAATTCCAAAATAGACCATCCCAAAAAGGCATTGTTACCTCTAACTATTAAATATAATAGTAAATTTTTCTTATACTATGCCAAATTGGGACACTGTCTATGCCGCTGAGTTCCTCACGGCATCGCTTCATTAAATTATTTTTCTTCTAACTTATTGAATTCACGTCTCTTTTTTTATCCTTTGCAACTACCCTATTTTGGCATGGCAAATGCAGTGATTATCGTCTGGCTAATTGTAGACGATCCGGATACCAGTTTAGGAAACCTCGCTCAATAAGGTTCAAGGTTCAAAGCTGCAGAATACAAATAGATGATAAGGTTGCAACGTTGGGGCAGTTGGTGTTAGTGACAACCATTTCAATAATTGAGGGTAACATATGAATCCTGCTGATCAATTCAAATCACGTTCAACGATCCTGGAAACATATTCCTGGGTTCTGGCATTGGCATGGACCATTATCATAGGAGGTCTGCTTGGGGCTGGTATATGGCAGACACGGCAGATACAGCGCCAAATGGCAAGAAATGAGGCCCTCGCGAACTATAACAAGGACTTATCTCTAAAGCTTTGGGGTGCTGCACATGGAGGGGTGTATGTTCCTGTGACTGAAAAGACTCCCACCAATCCTTATCTTAGCCACATTCCAGAACGGGACATTAAAACTCCGGGCGGGAAGGCTCTCACATTGATGAATCCCGCTTATATTTTACGCCAGACGATGGAAGAATACACAAATCTATATGGTGTTCGAGGTCATATCAAGAGCCTCAAGCATTTCCGGCCAGAGACAGCCCCGGATGAATGGGAAAAATCTGCACTTAAAAAATTTGAAGGCGGGGTGAAGGAGGTTACCGAATTTACGGGAATAAATGGTAAACCGCATTTTCGCTTTATGTCCCCTTTGATTACAAAAAAGACATGCCTGAAGTGTCACGGTCATCAGGGTTACAAGGTCGGGGATGTGCGGGGGGGCATCAGTGTTTCAGTGCCAATGGCCCCCTATATAGCTTATCAACGCAAACAGACCACGATGTATGTAATTTCATTTAGTTTACTATGGTTACTGGGGTTAGGTGGAATCGCTATAGGGACGCGGAGGATGCGGCATCGGATCAAAGAGCGCGAGCAGGCGGAGGTGGCGCTTAGAGTTAGCGAGGAACGCTTGGCAATTGCTGTGGAAGTGAGTGGTGCGGGTGTTTATGACCACAACGTGCCCCTTGGGCCTGAAACCTATCACAGCGAGCGCTGGGCAAATATTATCGGATATAAGCCTGAAGAGCTCCCTCCTGCCGATGATTTCATGCACTGGTTGAGTGATATAATTCACCCTGATGATTACCCCCGGGCAGAAAAAGTATACGCGGATTTCATTGAAGGGCGGATACCCAAATATCAAGTTGAAATCCGGATGAAACACAAATCCGGAAAATGGATATTTGTGCAAAGTCTTTCCAAGGCTGTGGAACGAGATGAAAGCGGGCGAGCCAAACGGATTGTGGGGGTGATGCTGGATATCACCGACCAAAAGCTGATGCAAAGGCAACTAATACAAAGCGAGAAACTGGCTTCACTTGGTTTTCTGATATCAGGCGTAGCCCATGAGATCAACAACCCCAATAACTTTATCACCTTCAATATCCCTATTTTGCGGGATTACCTCAAAGAGCTGATACCCATTGTTGACGATTATGCCAGAGGCCGCCAGGACTATAAATTATTCGAAATGACGTACCCTGAATTCCGTAAGGATATTTTTCGACTTTTGGATAACATGGAGCATGGTTCCGGAAGGATCAACAGTATAGTGTCCGGTTTGAGAGAATTTACAAGGAAGAAGGATAAGATAGCGCTTGATTGGGTTGATATTAAGCCGGTGATTGAAAAAGGGGTTGTTATTATCCGCAGCAAAATAGCTCAAATGGTTAAATCCTTTGAGGTGAACGTTCCCGAAGGTCTACCCCGGATTCACACCGATCCGGAGACATTGGAGCATGTGCTGGTGAACCTTCTGATTAACGCTGCCCAGGCTGCCGATAAGGAGGATTCCTGGATAAGGATCAGTGTGACACTGGGAGATACGTGGCGGGATCATTTGATGATTGAGGTTAGTGACAACGGCTGCGGTATGGATGAAGAAACCCTAGCAAAGATATTTGATCCTTTTTTCACTACCAGGTCCCCCGGCGGAGGAACCGGTCTGGGGCTGTCTCTCTGTTACAATCTGATTGAGGGTCTGGGCGGGCGCATCGAGGTGGAGAGTGCGCCCGGTGAAGGGAGTACCTTCAGAGTGATACTGCCCCATAGCGATCAGGGGCGTATGAGGAGATGATAGAAAGCCGGCGATGGCGGCGTGATGATTTGTTGAAAAAGGAGCCAGTGCGTAATCTAGCGGAGGTTATTTAAATGGATAATAGGATAATTATCATCGACGATGAGCGGGATTTTCTTGATAGTGTGAAAAGGGGACTGATTATTTCCGGTTTCAAAAGTGTACATTTAGAGAATGATCCCCGAAGAGCGACTTTCATTATTGAACAGGGTGAGGCGTTTGACATTGCCCTGATAGATGTGACCATGCCCCATATGAATGGCGTGGAAGTGCTGGAGGCGATAAAAAACATCAGCCCGAATATGGAATGCATCATGGTTACGGCGGTAAACGAGGCCCGCATAGCCGTCGAATGTCTGAAAAAAGGAGCGTATGACTACCTCGTAAAACCGATCTCCAGAGAAGATTTGCTCCTGACAATCACCCATGCCCTCGAGAGGAAACGGCTGCTTGATATCCTGGATATGGTAAAAAGAGAGGCTCCCCCGAAACTAAGCCATTCAGAAGCCTTCAAGCCTATTATCACAGGATCTTCGCGGGTACTCAGGATACTGAAGGAGGCCGAGCTCCATGCAGTCAGCAACGTCCCCGTTTTGATCACCGGGGAAAGCGGAACCGGTAAAGAACTGCTGGCCAATGCGATCCACGCCGCCAGTCCCAGGTCAAAATACCCTTTTATCCCGATCAACATGGCCTCTCTCACCGGCAACCTGTTTGATGCCGAGTTTTTCGGCCACACCAAAGGTGCTTTTACAGGGGCCGAAAAAGATCGCCTAGGGTACCTGGAACATACAGACCACGGGACCCTGTTCCTGGACGAGATAAGCAATCTTCCCCTCGAACTTCAGGGGAAACTGCTGCGGGTCTTACAGGAGGGAGAATTCATCAAATTAGGGACCAACAGTCCTCAAAAAGTTGATGTCCGCTTTATTGCGGCCAGCAATACAGACCTGGATCGGCTGATGGTCAAAGGCAAGTTCCGTAAAGACCTGTATTACCGTCTCAAGGGGGCATGGGTCCACCTACCGCCTCTACGGGAAAGACAAGGCGATATTCCCCTGCTGATAAATAGGTTTTTAGATGAATTCAGCGCCGTTATCGGTAGCTGGGATATTGAAGAGGAGGCGCGGTTGCTGCTCATGAACTATGACTATCCAGGAAATATCAGGGAGCTGAAATCCATTATCCGGTCAGCCATGAATCTGGCCCAGGACAAAAGCATCTCAATAAATCTTCTTCCCCATCATTTAAGGAGGCTAAAACCTCGACCAATACTCAAACCTTGGCAAGGCGCCGGCCCTAATCTCCTTCTGGCGGAAGCTGAGAAGACCCATGTTTTGGGGGTCTACAAAGAGCTAAATAGAAACAAGACCCAAACCGCCAAACTTCTTGGCATTGGCCTGAACACCCTGCGCAGGAAGCTGGAATCCTATGGTGTAAGGTAAGCAAGGCCACCACTCCAAAAATGGACCGTTCCAAGACGGCATGCCTAGTCCTATCTCCTTGAATTAGCAGGATATATTTCCCCATATGCGCCAATCCGGCATAGGAAGCTTGCCCGATCCACTCTCTTGAAGCCATCCCGTAAATTCCGCTCTTTATTATGTATCCCATTGATTTTAAATGTTTTTCCCCGTTAACCGGCTTAAGATTTCCTGGCTGGCACGATTGATGCTTAATGAATCATAAAATCATGTGCCCAAAAGGGAAATCAAAACAGTGTGTATCTATCATTTTTAATTCGAGCAGTTTTTTGAAAGGAGAACGGTTGATGAACATAATGGTTGTAGATGATGAAAGAGTCCAGATTGAAAGTGTGCATAGGGGTTTGAAGAGTAAAGGATACGGGGTCCTGGAGGCTTCCAATTGCGAGGCGGCCCTTAAACAGCTTCATGATAATCATAAAAGGATTGATATGGTTATTACCGATTATGCCATGCCGGGCATGAATGGCATGGAGTTGCTAAAAAAGATACGCGAAAGCAATGCCTCTCTACCGGTCATCATGATGACGGCCTACGGAGAAAAGAAGCTGGTGATCGATGCCTTGCGCAATCGTTGTGACAGCTTTATTGAAAAGCCCTTTAACCTTGACGAGTTGTTAGGTGAGATTCAAAGGGCGGAAGTGAATAGGGTTCAAAATACAAACTCCCACCGCCTCGCGGAGTTCATCCCCCGGCTGATCCATCAGATCAACAATCCCCTCATGTCCATTATGGGATGCGCAGAGCTCGGTATGCTTCAAATGGATGACACCGAAGAGATGAAAAAGCGTATGGCCGAAATTATAAAGGCTACGGAAAAGATTCAAGAGATAAACGGGGAGATCCTAGATATTGGCCAGAGAAGGGAAGCCAAAATCGGGAAAACAGACATAGGGGGGATTATAGAGGATTGTCTCGACATGTTTCGGGATCTAATGCTTCTAAAAGAGGTTACGCTGGAAAAGAGCCTGGATGATCATCTATGCGTTTGGGGGAATAGGTTTGGTCTTGAACAGGTATTCAAGAATCTGATCTTGAACGCCATTGATTCCATGGACGGAAGACCGGAGAAAAGACTGACGCTAAGGGTCGTGTTGGATCATACGGCCTCCTCCGTATCGGTCTGCATCGAAGATACGGGCGGAGGCATTCCCGAAGAATCTATAGACAATATTTTCACACCCTACCTAACAACCAAAGAGAACGGCACAGGGCTCGGCCTGGCCGTAGTTAAAGAGGTCGTTGAAATGCACAAAGGTGAGATACATGTGGAAAGTCAGATTGGGCAGGGAACGGTCTTTAAAGTTGTCCTGCCGGCCATGAACTAAAAAACTGTTGATGGATAAAATGACAGAAAACCAGATTAAAAGAGAAAGGAGGTGAAAACAAATGACTAATTTAGCTAAAACAATGGATCAGGCGGTAAAGGTTATGGCTGACAAGGAGGGGAAATACCTCACCTTTAGCATGGCCAACGAGGAGTACGGCATTGGTATTTTGAAGATCAAGGAGATCATCGGGATGATGCCCATCACTTCGATTCCCCAGACACCGGAGTTCGTCAAAGGGGTCATCAACCTGCGCGGCAAGGTGATTCCGGTGATGGATCTCAGGTTAAGATTCGGCATGCAGGCGATCGATTACACCGAGCGCACCTGCATCATCGTGGTGGAGATTGAGGCACAGGCAGGCACCGTTATGATCGGGGTCGTGGTCGATGCGGTTTCAGAAGTATTGAATATCAAAGGTGATGATATTGAGGATACACCGACCTTCGGCACCAAGCTCAATACGGACTATATCCTCGGCATGGCCAAGACGGAAGGGGGGGTGAAGATTCTGCTCGATATCGACAGAGTGCTCAGTGCGGATGAGGTCACTGCTTTGGAAAAAGCAGCGTAATGGGTGTTGGTCAATTGTCAATGACGAATGACAACTGCCAAGTAACCAATAACCAATAACTGATAATAAAAATTAAATCATTAACATGGAGGAAAAGAAAATGGCACTAACAGTTGGTAAAAAATTGGGTTTGAGCACCGTCTTATTTTCATTGGCGGCGCTTGTACCCTTTGTCGTGCTGGGCATGATGGCCGTCTCGACAGCGCGGGATTCCTTTATCGAGGACAGATTTGCACAATTAGAATCGGTCAGGGGGATCAAGAAGGCCCAGGTCGAAAAGTTTTTTGGCGAACGCAAAGGTGATATGGGCGTTCTCGTGGAGACCGTGCAGACGCTTAGAAAAGAGGCCTTTGACAAACTCACGGCCGTGCGAGAAGTGAAGCGGGCCGCTGTCGAGCGTTACTTCCAGTCTATTAATGATCAGATTATCACTTTCTCTGAAGATAAGATGGTGGTTCATGCAATGCGGCAGTTCCGGGATTTTTTCAATGCTTTCCGGCCCGATAGTACCGTCTCTTCTGACGAACTGGAGCGAATGCGGAGGGAATTGCTCACCTACTATACGGGGGAGTTCAGTGCAGAATACCGAACACAGAACAACAACAAATCGCCCGATGCCGAGAGGTACTTCAGGCAACTGGACGATGATTCCATTGCGCTTCAGTACTACTACATCCGGGCCAATATGAACCCGCTCGGCTCCAAACATCTTCTCGACCGGGCCGATGACGGGTCGCGCTACAGTGATCTGCATGGTAATGTTCACCCCATTATCAGAAATTACCTGGAAAAGTTCGGTTACTACGATATCTTCCTGGTCGACTCGGATACGGGAGATATCGTCTATTCGGTCTTCAAAGAGCTGGACTACAGCACATCGCTGCTCGACGGACCCTATGCGCAGACCAACTTCGGAGAGGCTTTCCGGAGGGCAAACATAGCCGCCAAAAATGATGCCGTGATCCTGGTGGACTATGCGAAGTACACCCCTTCATATGAAGCGCCGGCAAGCTTTATTGCCTCACCCATATTTGATGGTGACAAGAAGGTGGGGATTGCCATGTTTCAGATGCCCATAGACCGCCTCAACGCCATTATGGGAGAGCGCGCGGGGCTCGGTAAAACCGGAGAGACCTACCTGGTAGGCCCGGATAATTTGATGCGCTCGGACTCTTATCTTGATCCGAAGAATCACAGTGTAATCGCATCATTCAAGGACCCGGAGAAGGGGGGGGTGGATACGGAAGCCTCCAGGGCGGCCCTTTCCGGCAAGATCGGCGCCGATGTCATTATCGATTATAACGGCAACCCGGTGCTCTCGGCCCGGACGCCGGTTAACATCGTTGGCCTAAAGTGGGCGCTTATGGCTGAGATCGATGTAGCCGAGGCGTTTTCCCCTGTGGATGAGAAGGGAGAGGCGTTTTTTGCCAAATACAAGGAGATGTACGGTTACTATGATCTCTTTTTAATCAATCCTGACGGATATTGCTTCTATACGGTAGCAAAGGAGTCCGACTATCAGACCAACCTGGTCAGCGGCAAATACAAAGACTCCGGGTTAGGGAAGCTGGTAGGTCGGGTTCTGAGTACAAAGGAATTCGGCATGGCCGATTTTGAGCCCTATGCACCGTCTAACAACGAACCGGCGGCCTTCATCGCTCAGCCGGTGGTGCATGATGGCAAGGTGGAAATTGTGGTGGCGCTGCAGCTTTCCATCGAGGCCATCAACGGCATCATGCAGGAGCGATCCGGGATGGGCAAGACCGGGGAAACTTACCTTGTGGGGAAGGATCTGTTGATGCGCTCGGATTCCTATCTGGACCCGGCAAACCACTCGGTTAAGGGATCTTTTGCCAATCCGGAAACCGGCAAGGTGGATACGGTGGCATCCAGAGAAGCACTCTCCGGAAAGGAAGGTACAAAGATCGTTATCGATTATAACGGCAACCCGGTTCTTTCGGCCTATACGCCGGTCAAGGTAGGCGACATTACCTGGGCCATGATGGCTGAAATCGACGAGAAGGAGGTTGTCAGCGATTCGGTGGCGGCCGAGAACCTGGTCAAGCGTGTCTGGATGATCGGGATCTTTGCCGGTGTTGTCATCGTTCTGGTGATTCTTTTCAATGTTTTTAATATCAGAAACCTGGTCAAAACCCTAAGGCGGATCATCGAAGGCTTAAGCGACGGCGCTCAACAGGTGACCTCGGCCTCGGGCCAGGTATCCTCTGCCAGCCAGTCGTTGGCCGAAGGCTCATCCGAGCAGGCCGCATCTCTTGAGGAAACCTCCTCATCCCTTGAGGAGATGTCTTCGATGACGACCCAGAATGCAGACAATGCAACCCAGGCGGACAATCTCATGCAAGAGGCCAACCAGGTGGTCGGCCAGGCCAACGATTCCATGGCGAATCTGACCGGCTCCATGGAAGATATCTCCAGGGCAAGCGATGAGACCTCCAAGATCATCAAGACCATCGATGAGATCGCCTTTCAGACCAATCTTTTGGCTTTGAATGCGGCGGTTGAGGCGGCCCGTGCCGGTGAGGCCGGGGCCGGGTTTGCGGTGGTGGCCGATGAGGTCCGGAATCTGGCCATGCGGGCGGCGGATGCCGCCAGGAACACGGCCGAGCTGATTGAAGGGACCGTGAAGAAGGTGGGTGACGGGACAGATCTGGTGACCCGGACCAATGAGGCCTTCTCCAAGGTGGCGGAGAGTTCTTCCAAGGTGGGCGAGCTGGTGGGCGAGATTGCGGCAGCCTCCAAGGAGCAGGCTGAAGGGATCGATCAGGTCAATAAAGCCGTTAATGAGATGGACAAGGTCATCCAGCAGAATGCGGCCAATGCCGAGGAAAACGCCAGCGCCTCCGAGGAGATGAATGCCCAGTCAGAGCAGATGAAGGGGTATGTGGGAGAGTTGGTCACCATGGTGGGTGAGAGCAGAAATAAAGTCGGCGGAGAACAGAAGATAAAAGCACGCAAAGCCATTGCGGCTCCTGCAAAAAGGGGCCAAGAATTGGCCCTTCATGATGCAAAGTCGGAGTTCCCGCGAAAGGCGGGGGAAGTCCACCCCGATCAGGTGATCCCACTGGCCTCCGGCCCAGAGGGGCCTACGCCCCGGAGGGACGAGGATGACTTTAAAGACTTTTAATCCACAGATTTCGCAGATTACACGGATTACTATCAATTGAAGGGCAATGCGAAATCTGTAGGGTTTAATTCCCCGCTGCTTGCGGCGATAGAAAAGATAAAACTTTCATTTGGATACCCCGCTGCTTGCGGCGGGGTAGTTTATTTAGATAGAAAAATTGTTGAGAGGTCGAGGGGCAGTCTGATTCTGCCCCTTTGCCAGATGAAATTCTTTCGCTGAAGCCTGTCTGAGTTTTGCTAACGCCCTGGTCTGGGATGTGTTCAGGCAGTGTCTTATGGATATCTCCTGGACTTCTTCACAAAAGTCCACCAGTAAAAGAAGATCATTGCTGTAAAAAGATCGCCATTCCAATGACTTAGGGAGATTATTGAATATTTGTTCCACCTGTTGAATAAATTTATTCAACAACAACTCCGCGTTTTTAGAAACCTTAGAACCTCGATTCTTACGATTTATAAAAAAAAATATATCGAATGAAGTTTCCCTAATAATGTTTTCACCCGATCTGCCGGTCATCATCATTGGACATCGATTACCAGAAGAAAATGCAATCACATCATTCTTTAAATATCCCGTTCTCAACTTCTCTGCTTAATGCAAGATTATCTGTAACCTTAATTATTTCGAGAATCGTTTTGACCTCTTCCTTACTCTTTATCTTCTTCTTCCACAGAGCCTTTAAGATTGCCTGCAAAGAAACAACAGGAACTCCTTCACGTTTTGCAAATTCCCTCGCTTTAATATCATTGGTTGCGAATAGGCATTTTTCACTCTTGCAATAAGCGATAGCTTCAAGTTCCCCTTTTCCCAAACTCAAATTTTCTTGAAGCTTTTCATATTCTTTCAATGATTGTTTGGTTAAAGGTACCGTTTTTATAGTAGAAATCACTTTGATTGGAAAGGTATATCCATACTCAAGAGGTACAGAAATTTCATCTCTTATTTTAGGTGTCATTACTGCCTTCTCACCAAAAAGGAGCTTCAATAAATCAATTGCATCTGCTTTTGCAAACATGCTAAGAATATCAGTATCAAAAACCATCATTAGACTACTTCTAATATTCTCTCCAGCTCCTTATCAAGTTCTTCAACAGGAACGCTTGCAACTGAAATCTTAATACCTTTCTCCTTTAAATATTCCTTAAAATCCTCTATATTCAATCCACAGATCTCAGCTGCTCTCGACAGAGACACTTCATTTTTTTGATACAACTCGATTGCTATATCCTTTTTCAATTCTGGCTTTGCCCTAAGAAGAGCGCGCAAGGCATCCTGTATGAGCTCCTTTTCACTTGGGTATCTTCCTATTCTAACCAATATTTCATCAAATTTACTAAATACTGTTTCCATAAATGCTCCTAAATGGCATAATGAGGGACGTTGTAGTTTTGTTAGTTTGTGAAAATATCCCTCAAATGTGGGTTTTTGTCAACCATAGTTTTCCCTCTGGCATATGGCGCAAACAGTGTAAAGGTCAGTCTAAGGGACGTTGTTGACAATCTTGAATAATTTTAAAAGCAATGCGTTTCAAAGCCTCCCGCCTCATGGGTGATGAGAAGGTTCTTGGGGGACGCGACGGGGACGTTCTTTAGTTTTACAGTTTCGGATATTCTCGACACGGACGTGGTTTCCCAGTTAAAAATGATATAATGAATGTTCCGTATGCTGCGCTTAACTCTTCCTGGGAGATTGCGGCAGCAGGATTGTCTTTCTCGATATATTTGAAAATATCAATCAGGTCTTTTTCGGCGGTGCTGAGGTAGCGAATCACATAAGATGGACTCATATGATTTTTGCCTTTAACCGCTTTATCATCTCATGGTGGGTTATACCTTGTTCACCCGCTGCATCCAGTGCTTCTGCTTCCCCAAGTTTTTGAAACAGCTCGAGCAAACTTTGGAGTTGCTCGTAACAGGCCTGGCTCATTACAACCATATCACCCTTTCCGTTTTTGGTTATGAATACGGGTTGGCCCTCTTATGGAAGTTCACCACCTTAGGTTTGCCCCCTCTTTTCTGTGTCACCAAAATGGATCATTCCGAAATGGCACTATGATTCTTAACCGATTGATTTAACATAGTTTTATCTGAGATATAGGCCGAAATGGCACGGGTCCGACGTCAAATTCGCCTCTCCAAAACATCCCTCCGGAGAAGTATTTTATATCCAACATACTGAATTTACATGTTTTTTTGTCTGTCTAAACGGAATATAGCACTATGGCACAATAGATGCATTTAAATAACCGAAAAAAGAGAAAAATTTTTTCTGTTAAAGATTAGGTCAAACATGGTTGTCAATCGCAGAAAGCACGCAAGGGAAGTCGTAGAAAAGAATTGTGTCGTTATATGTTATTCAGGAAAATGGGCCTGTAACGGTAAGATAAAAAATCTTTCTGAAGCTGGGGCAGGGATTGATGTCGCGAAGGTTCCAGTTACCAGGGATGAGATTATGCTGCACATGTTCGATAAAAATGGACGGAGAATTATCAAAAAGGGTTTTGTAGCCTGGTTTAAAAAAAGATCCGTACCAGCAGTAGGGTCAATGATGGGTCTTCAATTCATATAAGTTTCCACTTAACGATTTATCGATTTTGAATTAGTCTTCAGGGGTTGGACGATGAGTGAACTTAAAAGAATGTTTTTATTGATTCTGATCATGACAAGCGTCTCTTTAATTGTCGCGGGGACCACCATCAGCGTCCTTTACAGAACGGCGTTTGAGGAACAACGTGCCCGACTGGTGGAAACCGCCCAGAGCCAGGCCCGGTTGATAGAAGCCGTTGCCCGGTTCGACGCCATTTATAGCCATGATTATCCGGAAGGGCCGGTGGCAGCCACTGTGAGTCAGATCGTAGATGCGCATAAGCATTACAAAGGCTTCGAGAAAACGGGAGAATTTACCCTTGCCCGCCGCGAGGGAGATAACATCGTTTTCTTGCTCAGTCACCGGCACCATGATTTTGATAACCCAAAGCCGGTACGTTTTGATTCAGAACTGTCCGAGCCGATGCGGCGAGCGCTGTCGGGACTGTCCGGGACCGTGGTCGGGCTCGATTATCGTGGGGAAACTGTCCTGGCAGCCTATGAGCCGGTGGCAGAGTTGAATCTGGGCATCGTGGCCAAGATTGACCTGGCCGAGATTCGGGCGCCGTTTGTGGAAGCCGGTATAGTGTGTTATTTACCTCGGAATGGCGGAGGAGAAAGGCAAGGTATTGTCAGATTGT
>CAZHAH010000073.1:0-25336 GCA_964530095.1 uncultured Desulfobacteraceae bacterium
CGCCGTCATCAACGGCACCCACAAGGGCATCTTGTATAAAAACGAAGTGTTTCAGCCGCTGGAAATCGGCCAGGAAATTGACGGGTTTATCAAAAAAGTACGTGACGACAAAAAAATAGATCTATGCCTACAAAAGCCCGGCTACAAAGCCATCGATGCCCTGTCCCGAAAAATTTTGGATAAACTGCAGCAGCAGAACGGGTTTATGGCGCTCACCGATAAAAGCCGGCCGAAAGTAATCGCCGATCTTTTCGGCGTCAGCAAAAAGACATTCAAAAAAGCTATCGGCAACCTATACAAAAAAAGGCTGATTACCCTCGAAGAAAACGGCATCCGGTTGCAGGAAAAAAATGCGGATCGCCGTATCAGATAAGGATTTAGGTAGGTTTGTAGCCCGTGATACGGGTCAGGGAACCGGGAATGAACTCGTGGATTTCCACATCTACAAAACCCACATTTTCCAAGTAAGTTCGCACCTCTTTCTCAGAGTGGGCACGCCCGAAACTGCCATAAAACACCTCCGCCAGACCCCACAGGGCCGGCCCCAGGGTGCCGTCCTTGGCATCCGATACCGTTTCCCCCACCACATGATATTCACCTCCGGCGGCGAGGGCCGCATAGCCCTTGGCCATGACATGTTCTAATCCTTCCTGGTTATATTGGGGGAGGTTGCTCGCTTGTATGATGATGTCCGGGCCTGATGGAAAGGGGTCTGTATTAAAATCGCCCGCCTGCGTGGATATCTTGCCCTCAAGATCCCATCTTGAAATGAACGTTTTTGTCATTTTGATGACCGGTTCAAAATCCATGACGATGGCTTTAAGATGCGGATACTTTTGAATGGCCGCGATACAATAGGCGCCCGAGCCGCCACCGAGGTCCAGAATAAGAGTGCGGTGGCGCATATCCACGTTTTTCGCAAACAGGAAACCAGCGCCCAAGCCCACACTGTAAGTTGCCTCGTGATACTCCTTGGCCATTTCGTCCGTCAGGTTTTCGTACATGCCTAAAAAGCGCGGCGCTTCAGTACTGGTCAGGTGGTCTTTAAGGTTATTCCAATCCGCAAAATCGCGGGTCCAATAGAGGAGCCAGGGTCCGATGTAAGATTGCTTTCCCTTTACTAAAAATCTTTCGACATCAGAAGTATTGGCATAACCGTCTCCGATTTTTTGCAAGAGCCCTGTGCTGGCGCATGCCACAACAAGTCTCTCCGCATTCAATTCATTGATACCCAGGGCTTCGGCGATTCTGGAAAAAGTGGATGCGCCTTCAGACACCGCGGTGAACAGATCCAGTTCGATGGCCGCTCGAAGAACAGCGGACTGCCTGTGACCATAACTAATATTCTGAAGCCGAACCGTGTTGATCTTCTCTTTTTTTGCATTCACAGAAATTCTCCCAAGCTATGCGCGCGAATGTCCCAAGAATCGAGTCAAAACTATATTAGGGTAGAACATTCGTTTCCAATTTGATAAAGGCATTATCAGTAGTTAGCTCTAAATGTCAAATTTCCTGAAATCCTGTTTAAAGGGGGTTTGTAATGCCTTGGCCCTGGCTGGTGCGTGTATTTGATTTTTTGGGATTGCGAAAAAGTACCGTCGGCATGTTGCTGATGATCATCCTGGTCGGTATGGGCGAGCGTATGGCCGAACGCTTTCTACCGATTTATTTGATTGCTCTCGGAGGGGGGGCGCTGTCAATCGGGCTTCTAAACGGCCTCGATAATTTGTTGTCCGCCCTTTATGCCTTCCCCGGCGGTTACCTTTCCGATCGTATCGGTTTCAAAAAGGCCCTGTTGGTTTTCAACTTAATTGCCATGTCCGGATTTCTTATCGTCATATTGATTCCGGCATGGCAGGCGGTATTAGTCGGGGCAGTATTTTTTCTTTCCTGGACGGCGATCTCTCTGCCTGCCACCATGAGTCTTATTGCCAAGGTTTTGCCCACGCACAAGCGCACAATGGGAGTCTCCATGCATTCTTTGGTGCGACGAATCCCCATGGCGCTGGGACCGCTTTTAGGTGGTTTATGTATCGGGTTTTGGGGTGAACGCGACGGCGTTCGCGCGGCATTTGCGGTTGCCCTGACGCTGTCAATTGTGGCGACGCTGATGCAGCAGATTCTCATCCAGGATACTCCGGAGAAAATATCGGAAGAGAAACCGGCAACCAGTCTCCAAAAAAACCCGTTGAAACTGTTCGCTCGTATGCATTCTTCGTTGAGACGGTTGCTGGTGGCGGATATCTTGGTGCGCTTCTGCGAACAGATCCCTTATGCGTTTGTGGTGGTGTGGTGCATGAAAATAATCGCCAAACCGGTTACGGCCTTCCAGTTCGGCATTTTAACCGGTATTGAAATGCTTGTGGCCATGCTGGCGTATATTCCCGTGGCTTATTTTGCCGATAAGAGTGCCAAAAAGCCGTTCGTTGTCATCACTTTCGTTTTTTTTACTTTTTTCCCCCTGCTGCTCCTTTTCTGCCAATCCTTTGGTTGGCTGTCTTTGGCTTTCATCCTGCGGGGGCTAAAGGAATTTGGCGAGCCGACGCGTAAGGCCCTGATTATGGACCTGGCACCGGAAGACAGTAAAGCAGCCATGTTCGGTCTTTATTATTTGATGCGCGATATGGTGGTATCCGTGGCCGCTTTTGGTGGGGCCTTCCTGTGGCTAATCGGGCCATCGGCTAATTTTTTGGCTGCATTTTCCTTTGGTATCGCCGGAACCCTTTCTTTTGCACTGTGGGGCCGTGATTTAACATCCGCTCCGCGTCGCGACTCTCTAGGATGATGTATCTCTCACCATGGGAACGAGAAGCAGCTTTCCAAACAACTGCAATCCGGCATCGTCACTATTGACACAGATATCTTTGATCTTCAGTAGCAGTTTTCCGGCAACCGTCTCATTCCAAAACCAGTTTACCAGGTCCAAACTCCCCGGTATCGCTCCTCCCGGTTGGGCGGCAACCGCTTCGGTATAGATGGCTTTTAAATCATCAACGGCAAGCTTGATGGCAAACCCCAGCGGAATATCCTTGTTGATATTTTGCGGCACATCTCCATCGAGGAAAGTACAAATGAAATCTCCGATCTCCTCGATTTTAAGTCCGCTAACGCCCACCGTGGTGCGCCCCCGCTTTTTGACCGCTATATCATACCAAGGCAGAAGCTGCCCTATCTCATCTTTGAATGCCTCCTTTAGCTGGTCAGTGTCGCCGGGGCGCATATTTTCTCTTTTCAACTCCACGGGACAAGCCCAGACCGTATCCGGTTCTTTGGAAACGGGTGCTTCTTCTGGAAAATCTTCAATGATCGTCCCGGATGGGGCTTCTAAAAGCCTTAGCGCTGCCAAGAGTACCCGGGATTGAAACTCGGCATCATTCGGTACCCCCACGGGACGACCGAGTTCAAACGGCACCCACAACGCCCGGGGAGGATTTGTCTTTTCAGAATGCTTGCGGATGAGACTGATCTGGGTGGTCGGAATCCCCTCTTCCTCCAAAAAATGTGCCAGCCCGCCAACGGCGCGCGTACAGAACGGTCAGACCGGCACCAACAACAAGCCATCAACCCGGTCTTTTTGGAGCAGATCGGCCAGGTTGCGCGCAGTTGGCTCCATTTTCTCGGGATCTGTGGCGCCCATGAAAGAATAGTGAAAATCGGCCACGCTTCCGATATGACCCTCTGCAACAAAATCGCGCAGACGATCGATTGGAAAGATCACATTCCAATCCTGCTGGAAGCCGGATCGATCAAAATTGGTTGAAATATGACTCATGATCAGATCTTTGGATTCAATATCACCCGGAATGATTCGATATTCGCCGGAAAGGGACGTAAAGGGTCGGTCATCGCGTGTGTGTAAACCGGCGGTGGATACAATAGCGATTCGCCGTTCTGAAAGCGGAGGGCCTTCCGCCCATGGTTGAGTTTCATATGTCGGACACGGTAGTTTGGCAATGTGTGATCGCATCGGTTCGGGTAAATTTTCAAGTCGGGCCATACGGTTAATCTCCTTATTTTTTCATCCAGTTTTTTTTGCGCTCATTTTAGGTTTTAGTATCCGGGAAGCTGCTCTAATAGTCAACCCAATATCTCAACCTAGTGTCCACAAAAATTCTTATCTCCCGTGCCTGACTGACTCTGGTTGCATAAGCCATGGCGATATGCTAGAGAATGATCCTTCTAAAATCAATAATGGATAAGGATTGAAGCATGTTTAAAACCGCGATTTGTGATTTACTGGGTATTGAATATCCCATTCTCCAAGGGGGGATGGTCTGGGTAAGCTACCATGAGTTATGCGTTGCTGTTTCCAAGGCGGGAGGACTGGGTGTCCTGGCCGGCGGCAGTATGACCCCCCAGGAGCTGCGTGAACAAATCAGCCTCGTTAAAACCAGTACCGACAAACCCTTTGGTGTCAATATCCCCATCATAAGACCTGATTCAGAGCAGTTGGTCGATATTATCATTGAAGAGGGTGTAAAGGTGATAACAACTTCAGCCGGCAGCCCCAAACGGTTTACCCCAAAACTTCATGACGCCGGACTGAAGGTGATTCATGTTTCCCCCAGCGCTACCTTAGCCCAAAAAGCAGCGCAGACGGGTGTGGACGCGATTGTGGCCGAAGGAACCGAGGCCGGCGGGCACAATGGATTTGAGGAAATTACGACCATGGCACTGGTCCCGCAGGTTGTTGCGGCGGTCGACCTACCTGTCATTGCCGCAGGAGGAATTGCCGACAGCAGGGGTTTTGTCGCCGCTTTGGCACTGGGGGCGGAAGGGATTCAGATCGGCACCCGTTTTGCCGCAACACATGAAGCCCAGGGTCATTCGAATTTCAAAAATGCAATTTTGAATGCCAACGACACCGGTACGGTTATCACCGGCCGGCAGCTTGGACCCACGCGCTGCATCCGCAATAATCTTTCCCACCAGATCCTCGAAGCGGAAAGCAGTGGCGCCACTCCGTCGGATCTTTTCCACTTGATCGGCACCGGACGTTCTCAGCGGGCGACGATGCAAGGGGATGTTGAAGAGGGTACCGTCTACTGCGGACAGATTGCTGGCCTCATCGACGAGTTAGGCAGTGTCAAAGACGTGATGGCTGAAATCATCGATGGCGCTGACACGTTGATTACGAAATTAAGCGCCACCGCATTGCATTGATGGGAGTAAGTTGTTGGAGATTGCGCTTGTCACCTTGGGACTACTTCTGTCGCTAGCGGGTCTCATCGGCTCCGTCTTCCCGGCCGTCCCCTATCTTTCCTGGCTTTACTTGTCCTTTCTTATGCAAAAAACTGGGAACCATTCGGCACAACCTTTTTGATTGTCACCGCCTGCATCACGGTGGTGGTAATCGTGTTGGATTACGTGGTTTCGGCCTTGGGTGCCCAAAAATACGGGGCCTCCAGATATGGTATCGGGGGATCTGTTTTGGGGATGCTCATTGGAATTTTCTTCTTCCCGCCTTTTGGAATGATCATGGGGGCGATCGGAGGTGCATTCGTTGGTGAACTACTTGCCGGCAAGGCCACAAGCGAAGCTTTGAAAGCCGGCTGGGGGGTCTTTATCGGCAACCTGATGGGCACGGGAATCAAATTGGCCTTTTGCGGAGTTGCCCTTTTTTTATATGTTAAAGAAATCTTTTAATTCAACCTAAGCGTTTTCCCGGGTGCGGGGTTCAACCTTGATTAGCTCGTTTTTCAATTTTTGTTGATCGGCGGGAGCAATGTCGATGAATTCTGCGCCCATACCGGGCGGGCGCTTGGCGATGTCCTTGGTCTCGGTTCGGGTCCAACGAACCTGACAGTCGATTTTAAGTGGCTCGGATGTTTCCGGCAGGTGAAGTTTGAGCATAAAACGTTCACCTTTGGGTAATGGCTTCGTGGTTTTGATAAAAATTCCGCCCGCACTCATGTCTTCGGAAAAGGCCGCACTAAAAGCCTCCCGGCTCTTAAATCTAAGCGCCAGCACTTTGGGAACCCTCGGGCTTTCACGGTGCCATTTTGTTTGTGCGGTGTTTTCAGTCGCCTTTTCAAGCCGCAGGACGATCGTTTTTAAAATCATTTGAAAGGCGCCCGATAACCGATTGAACTCTTTATCCAGAAAGCTGCGGTCAATGACCCCCAGCGTCGTCTCGCCCACGGCACGCGCCGAAGCCGTGCGGGGAATTCGGGCGATATACGACATTTCTCCAAAAATGTCCCCCGGTTTCAGAACTTCGATGACTATCGATTCGCCCCCCACGGTCTTAAAAATCTCCACCACACCCGAATAGACGACATAGACCCAATCACCCGAATCTCCGTCTTTAAATATTATTTGCCCATCTTTAAAAGCCTCTTCGGCGGAAACATGAAACATATTTACGATCCTTTTGCCAGCCCGGAGGCCGCTTCAATTATGTTAGTGTCGTAATATTACCGCATATCCAAAGCAAGTGCAACAAAGCCGCAACCCTCGTTCAACTCGGCTGGTACCCGTTTATCATAAAACCGCCGTCAATGGCGATACACTGGCCGGTGATATACGAGGCTGCGGGCATACAGAGGAAAGCCACGCCGGCGGAAACCTCTTCCGGTTCTCCAACCCGCTGTAATGGCGTTCGGACCAGCACTTCCGCCAATAAATCCTTGTCATTCAATACCGGCTCGACCAGCGGGGTTCGTATGTACCAGGGTGCCACGGCATTTACGCGAATGCTATCCGGCGCCCACTCAACCGCCAGGTTGCGTGTCATTTGCACCAAAGCGGCCTTGCTGATTCCATACGGCACCCCGGAGCGCACATGGGTTAATCCGGCCACCGAAGCCATATTGACAATGCTTCCCCCGTCTGATCTTTTCAATAAGGGATAAGCCAGCCGACTCATTTCAAAGGCCGATTTGAGATTGGTCTCCAGAATCGCGTCATACTCGTTTTGAGAGTACTCGATCGCCGGTTTACGGATATTGGTACCCGCGTTGTTGATAAGAATATCGAGGCGGTCGCGGATTGTTTCAAGGTGCACAAAAATCTTGCTGCGATCATCAGCGGCACTGACATCAGCCGCCAGACCGTGGGCGGCTAACCCTTCTTTTGCCCAGCTTCCAACTGCCGTATCTACGTTTTCAGCAGTGCGCGAGACAACTAATACTTCGGCCCCCAGGTGCAGGAACTCTTGCACAATGGCATGCCCGATGCCTTTGGTACCCCCTGTAACCAGGGCCATTTTTCCCTTTAAACTCCATCTGTCTTTCATCATTTCTCCTTTCTATCCCCAAATTGACCGGGGTTTTTACAATTGAAGCCACTCCCATCGAATGATTCCATCTCTGGATTGATAACGCAAGTGGCCTTGCTCCAGGTTATGGGCCAAGGCACGGCCGATTTTATCCGGCTCCCAATCGATATCATCCTTTACCCGCTCGACCAACATGTTCAACGCTTCGGCAGGTCTGTCCGGGTGCCGTGATATATGCCAGGTCCCTCTTTTTTCGATCGCCTCTTTCATCATGAGGTCGTAAACGACGACGATCCGATCGAGGTTTTCAACCTGCCAGATTTCATACTCGTCAGCATCGCCGGTTTCCATGCGCTTTCGGATATCACCCAGAAATTCAGTAAATTCAGTTTCCCATTTTATGGCAATATCATCCAGCATTTGCGGCGTCGCTCCCACGGTTTCTACGATGGCATGGTTGGCATGGTATTGGGACCAGTCATCCGTCAGGATTCGGATGCCGTAATGATCCCTTTTTTCGCGAATTTCAGTCCCCAAAAAAGGAGCCAATAGATGAAATCCATAGATTAGACCCATTTTCTTTAATCTTTGACCAAATACCTGGGTCTCCCGGAGCGTGGCCGCCGATTCTCCGGGCAATCCCAGCAGGAATGATCCATGGGCGCTGATATCGGTACGACGGCACAGCTCAACGGCTTCGATGACCTGCTCGGGTGTGATGCCTTTTTTAATCCTTCTTAAAATTTCCGGATTACCCGATTCGATACCGAAGCTGACACCGCTGCATCCGGCTGATTTCATTTTTCTTAAAAGATCTTCGGAAATAGTGTCGACACGTGCAAATGAGGTCCACTTCAATTCTAGACCTCTCTTGATGATTTCGTCGCACACCGCCGTACAGTGTTTTTTGTTGGCCGTAAAAAGATCATCGGCAATATTGATCTGGGTAAAATTCAAACGGTTTAGATATTCAAGCTCATCCACTACTTTTTGAGCGCTCCGGTAACGCACTTTTGCCCCAACCATATTGCGGCCCACACAGTAGATGCATTTAAAGGGACATCCCCGGCTTGTGATCATGCTAATGGGCATTCCCAGGGTGCGGTATCTTCCCAGTGGCAGAAGGTGCCGGGCAGGTTTGGGCAACGTATCCAGATCGGCGATAAAGGGTCTCTGCCCGTTGAAACAGATATCATGTCCGCGTCGATAATAGATGCCCTTGACGTGCTCCCATGGGCGATCGTTTCGCATGGCCTCGACCCATTCGACTATGGTGTGTTCGCCTTCTCCGGAGATAATGATGTCGACTTCGCCATGGGCGCGCAGTGTTTCAGGGGCGCAAAACGTTACATGAGGTCCGCCCATCAGGGTTAAGATGTCCGGATTGATCTGCTTCACCGCCCTAACCACTCGCATAGCGTTATCAAAGGTCATCGTAACCGCCGTGACACCGACCGTGTGAGGCCGGTAAGCTTCCAATAAAGATGCCATGCGTTCGTGGCTGAAGGGGCTGACCACCAGATCCAGAATCTTAACTTCCACACCGGCTTTTTCCAAAACAGCTGCCAAACAAGCCAGGCCCAGCGGCGGGGAGGGCATTTCAGATAGGGGACAAAAGGGATTGACCAATAAAAAGCGCATTTTTATTTTTCTCTCAATTGAGACGTTTTTTTCATTTTCACAATCACCGGAAGTCATAACAAAATCTGGTTTCAAGTGTAAAGTGCCTCTATATAAAAAGGGCCGGGATAATCCCGGCCCTTGGGCGTCTTTGGTATATTTTGTATTTAACGACAACAGGGATCGATATAGCAACCGCAGGGGTCAACATAATAACCACATGGATCTACAGGCTGGCAGCAACATGGATCCACGATATAGCAGCAGGAGTCTGAGGCTTTACGATCCGAACTATCTGTTTTTTCTGATTTTTTATCCTTATCCATAGGATCACCTCCTATTCGTATCAATCAAAATGCGTCCATTCGGCTTGACAAGCCGCGTTGTGTAAAGTGTTGATGCTGCGCCTTTACTGAAGGCGCCAGGTCTGAAACAATTCCTAAGATAACCGGTTTCGACCATTACCAAAATATAAGGTTATATTTCCAATTGGCAACAGCACGGCAACCCTGCTTTCATGGGTCGCTCGAGGAGTGGTCTTTGGATTCGGTTTTTTTAATTGATTCGAGTTGCGAATCCGGGATCCCTAAAAAATAAAGGAGGCCTGAAATATTATCGGTCGTAATCATTCCATCGCTGTATTTTTTAAGAATCTCTTTGGGGCTGAATGCAATTGCCAGGCCGGCGTTTGCCAGCATAAAGCGGTCGTTGGCGCCATCACCTACCGCCACAATTTGATCGACAGATATTCCTTCGCGTTCGGCAATCTGGTTCAGAATTTCGCCTTTGCGTTCGGCATCGATGATATCCCCCATGATTTCACCGGTAACAATTCCGCCTTCGATCTCCAGTTCGTTGGCAAACACGTAATCGAGTTTTAAGCGTTCTTTGAGATAATTGGTCAAGAATGTGAACCCCCCGGATATTACACCCACTTTGTACCCCATAAAGTGGAGGGCGGAAATTAATTCCTCGGTGCCCGGAGTTAAATGGATCGTCTCTGATATGGATTCAAGCTGCTGGGCCGTCATGCCTTTTAAAAGCCTCAAACGCGTCTTAACGGCTTCGTTGTAATTCAACTCTCCGTTCATGGCTTGGGCCGTAACCCTTTTAACACGTTCGCCCTCCCCCGCCACCTTGGCCAGCTCATCGATTATTTCTTCTTGGATAATGGTACTGTCGCAATCAAACAGAACCACCCGCTTCGGTTTAATAAATTTATCATATCTCCGTAAAGAGACATCAAGACCGCTTTCATCGGAAAAATCGTAAAGAACTTTACGAAAGGCAATCACGTCACCGAGTTCGGACACATCCACGGTCAACTCCATGGCAATATATTCCCCGCGTGCGATCATTTTGATAATCTCGATATTCACATCGCTTGCGGCGCAGATACCGGATACCGCCGCCACGATCCCGGGTCGGTCAATTCCCATTACGGTTAACAGCATCAAGCGCTTTTCGGCTTTGCGACGACCCGCTTCATACGCTTCCACTCGCAGCCCCATTTCAAATTTGTTGCCGATGGGCGTCAGCCTACGGATCATCTCTTCATAGCTTGAATCGGATGTGCTCAAATCAACGACCAGAAACATTGAAAAGTGCCCCCTCACGGCGCGAGCTTCAATGTCTACGACGTTTATTTTTAAATCAGCCAGGATTTTGGCAACCGAATGCACCAGCCCTGGCTGATCTTTGGCCACCGCCGATATAATATAAAGCATACTCATGTTTCCTCTTCCTTGAATGACTTATTGAAAGCCTTTACTACGTTAAAAATAATAAGACAAGTTTTACCCTCGGCCCTCCCGATGTGCAGAATTTTCTTTCATTCAGGATTGACAATTGAAATGAGGAGCGATATGGGCCGAAACGGGTTTCTCAAATCATTACAAGAGGTGCGATATGATCTTGGTCAACGAAAACTACCTAAAATTACAGACCTCCTATCTGTTTTCAGAAATTGCTCAGCGGGTGGCGGCTTTCCAGTCGACCCGGCCGGATATGGAAATCATTAAACTGGGAATCGGCGATGTCACTCGCGCATTGCCCCGTGCCTGTATCGATGCTTTTCATCGTGCTGCCGATGAAATGGCTGACGACACCACCTTCCGTGGGTATGGCCCGGATCAGGGTTATCCCTTTTTGCTCGAAAAGATAGCCCAACAGGACTTCCGGGCCAGAGGTGCCGATATTACAGAAGATGAAATTATCATCAGTGACGGAGCCAAATGCGATTCAGGCAACATTCAGGAACTGTTTGCCACAGATATTAAAATTGCCATACCCGATCCGGTATATCCGGTTTATCTCGATACCAACGTCATGGCCGGACGGACGGGCTCTTTTATTGATGGCCGCTATGAGGGCATTCTCTATCTCGAGGGTTCCCCTGAAAACGGATTTATCCCCGATTTACCACGCGAACCGGTTGACTTGATTTACTTATGCTTCCCCAACAACCCCACCGGAGTGACCATCACGAAGCCTCAGCTTCAAGCCTGGGTCGATTTCGCCCATGAAAATAATGCCCTGATACTTTATGACGCTGCTTATGAAGCCTTTATTCGAGATGATACCCTCCCCAAATCGATTTATGAAGTCGAGGGCGCGCGGGAGGTGGCCATTGAGTTCCGCAGCTTCTCCAAGACCGCCGGTTTTACCGGAACCCGATTTGCTTATACCGTAATCCCAAAAACTTGTATGGCCTTCACCCGCAACGGTGACAGACAATCGCTTCACGAAATGTGGCTTCGCCGTCAAACAACCAAATTTAACAGTGTGTCTTATCCGGTTCAGCGTGCGGCTGAGGCGGTATACAGCGAAGAAGGTCGGGCACAGAGCCAATCCTTGATTGACGACTACATGACCAATGCCGACCATATCCGAGCGGAATTGGCGGCACTGGGCTACGAATGCATCGGCGGTGAAAATTCGCCTTACATATGGGTAGACAGCCGAACTGAATCATGGAAGTTTTTTGATTTATTACTTGAAGAGGCAGGCGTTGTCTGTACGCCGGGAGCAGGATTCGGCCGCTGCGGGGAAGGCTATGTTCGGATCAGCGCCTTTAACAGTTTTGAAAATATTCAAAAAGCCATGCAACGAATTAAAAAGGTCCTTTAAGGCACCGGCGCAAAAAGACAAAAATGAACGCCTGCTACCGCTTATAGAAGCCATCTCAAAAATAGGATTTTGGTCCAAGGTCGCGGCGGGGCCGAGATTTAACCCGCAGGAATACTGCAGTATTTTGAGGAGTTAAAACGAGGCACCAACAAAAACATTGGGCCAAAAGATATTTTTGAGATGGCTTCTAATCAAAATCGGGAATACACGTAACTCCCCACAGGGCCCACTCTTCAGGGGGACGAGGCACGATAGGCGTGATTTGGGCTTCGATCGCTCCGCGTTCCTCAAGGCTCAAACCGAGTTGATCCAGTTTTATGTCCACACCGGCCCAAAAAAGGCCCTGATGGAACGCCCGCATGTTGCGTACGTTGGTCGCTAAAAATTTCTCCGCAATGGCCCCTAATTGCTTAGGCGGTGCTTGGACGGTAGCGCCATTTTTACGGCCGTTATCGACCAGAACCGCAACCAGGCGAGTTCGATACCCATTGGTCTCTGTTTTCTGACGCTTCTTTTGCCATTTAATGTCCATTTAATTCCCGCTGGATCATCAAGCGCCTCGGTTAAAAAACCACATACCGGTCACAGTTTTTTATCATTTCGGCATTTTTGGCCTGGGTTGCAAAATCCTTAAATCCAAATCCCGGCACATCGCCTTCGAGCCCTAAAGCACGGAAGCTGACATCGCACAAAGCCATCCTGGCCTTGCCAACCAGATTCGGTAACTCGGGAGACCGGGTGAGCAACACGCCCTTACCGGTAAAAAAGATCTGCACATCGATCCCTTTGGCGCACGCGGCCCCGGCCAAGCCGATCACATAATCAAGATGTTTGTCGGAACTTACTAAAATCCCTAACGTTTTATCCATTTCTTGAACCCTCTCCCAGTCACCACGGAAATTATTCGTTTTTGAAAATCTCCCGACGAAAGGGCCAATTACCACCAGCAAATGACCTTATCGTGGGCAAATATCTCTTTAGTCACCAGCGACCAGTCAACATCGTCCTGGTAAAGCGCCCTTACATTTGCCTCATCTGCTGTGGAAAGATTCTCGACCAGCTTTTTAACGACCCCATCCGGTTCGGTTCGCATCAGGTGCAGAATTTTCATAATCGAATTACCTTTATACGCATGGGCTTTCGTTTCAAAAGGGAATCACCAAATCGGCCTCTCTTAGCAAGGCCGCCATCTCATCCAGGCTGGCATATTTAAAGCCATACTTCTCAACATTGACCCGGTTGTCCGAATAGCGTTCGCCTTCCATCTCATCCAGAAATCCCATGTTGTCCTGATAAGCTTCATCCATATTCGCAATTTCTTTTTGGATCACAAACATCGTTACCTGGGTGGCGTAGAGGAGCATTCCCAGGCTGGAACGTAAGCCCTCATACTGTTGTTCGGTGTCTTTGATCAGCACGGCTACCTTCATAAAATTCGATACCCCTCAAATACCACATTGTGTCATTCCAATTTATGCCACACTGTTGAATTTGATGTCAACCCAAAATTGATCGAAACGCCTGGCCCTTGACCATTACTCTGTTTTTGTGGGATGTTATATTGGATTGGATATCTTTCTTGTTTGTCGTTTAACCTCTAGAAATCGTATCCCGGATAGCCTTCAAAGTGACGAGTTTGTGATGAAATCTATAGCCTCTGCCATCATTTCATTTCTGATCGTGATCTTTGCCTGTCTACCGGCGGGTGCCGAACCGAGCGACGGAATAGAAAGTGTTAAGCAAGGCAAGAATTACTTTGATTCCGGCAACTATCGCGCAGCTTATGATCGATTTTTAACGGCCTTCCAGACCGATCCCGGCAATCTTGACATAAATTTCTATTTAGGGCGGGCCGCCTTTGAGATTGGAAATTACGAAATGGCCCTCATGGCCTTTGAACGTATCCTGATTGTCCAACCCGACGCCATGCGCGTAAAACTTGAAATGGCACGGACATTTCTGAAACTCGGTTTGAGGGACAATGCCGAACTATATTTCCGGAAGGTTCTGTCTCAAAATCCACCTGAAACAGTTCGTAAAAA
Source organism: uncultured Desulfobacteraceae bacterium (assembly GCA_964530095.1). Taxonomy (GTDB): domain Bacteria; phylum Desulfobacterota; class Desulfobacteria; order Desulfobacterales; family CAZHA01; genus CAZHAH01. Next base: position 14,011 of record CAZHAH010000073.1, read on the forward strand.
TATTGAAAAATTTCTTGCAAATATCGCCGCGGCTGAAAAGCAACATTTCATAAGTGGAATAGCTACTCTTGGCTTCGATTGGAATGACAACGTTCGCGTAGCGCCAACCAGTGACCTGGTGCAAACCCTTATCGGGGATGTACTGCTGACCGAATCGGACACACGGCCACAGGAAGATACTATTTTGAGTATGACCAGCCTCTTCAATTACACCTATAAGCGGCCTGACAGTCCGCTTTCTTGGAAGACCACGGCGGCCTTTTTCGAATCGTTTTATCATAATGAAAGAGATTTGAATGTGGTTTATTTCGGACTTAGCTCTGGTCCCGATATCACGTTCAAAAAACAGACATTTGGGATTCACGCTATACTAAACCACCTGGATCTTGGCTATTACCGATATCTATATTCGGCAGGCGCTGAAATAACCTTTGCCTGGGTTTTGAGTACAAAGGCCCTGATCCATATTAGTTCTAAGATTGAAGACAAAATCTATTCCCAAACACATACCAAAGATGCCTTTAATCTGGGGTTCAGCCTTGGACCTTCTTTTTCCATCGGATCAAACCGGATCGGAGTCTCCTTTTCAAAAGAATATGAAAACGCCAGGGATGATTCCAATAGCTTTCAGCAATATAGCCTTAAATTTACCTTGGAAAGAAAATTACCCTTCAAGGTGACGCTGTTTGGTGGCTATGAATATGAACACAGCACATACAAACAGTCTGAAGATTTATTCAGTGATAGTCGTCAAGACAATATTCATTATGTAGATGCCGGTCTGTCTCAAATAATTTGGCAATCTTCCGACTCGGCCCATAACCTATCGTGGCAGATCAATTACCAACACACGGTATCTGATTCGAGTATCGGTCTTTATGAATATAAGCACAACGTCATATCGCTTTCTGTGTCTTATGCCTATTGAGTAAAGGACCACAAAAATGAAGCAACTTCATATCCTAGTCAGATTTAATTTATGGGTATCTTTGTGTATTTTGACTTGGGTTGCGCCGGCGCTCGCCGATAATAAACCGATCGGTATGGTGGTCGCCGTAAGGGGAAGTGTTGTCGCCGTTGATGGCCGGAATCAATCCCGGCGCCTGAAGCTGAAAAGCAGCCTTTTTCGGGTCGACACCGTTAAAACCGGCGCGCGCGGCCGAATTCAAATGATGTTCAAAGACAATGCTCTGATCAGTCTGGGGCGAAATTCGATCATTAAAATCGCCGATTATGCCTGGAACCCGGAGCAAAAAAAAGGTGTCATGCGGACCCGGGTTACGGAGGGTATTTTTCGGATAATGGGGGGAGCCATCACAAAGGTCTCCCCTAAGAATGTTATTACCGAAACCCCAGCCGCCACTATCGGCATTCGAGGATCCATGTATAGCGGCAAAGTCGTTGGGGAATCGCTGACGGTTCTATTTCAGGGCGGAAAAGGAATCACTATCAGTAATGCGGCCGGAACCGTCGCCATCACAAAACCCGGGTTTGGATCATTGGTTAAGGGACCGCAGGCCGTACCGTCGCCGCCGGCCCGATTTAAAGGTCAAGCTCTGGCGGATTTCGAACAAGAATTTTCCGAGATCCAGGATGACTCAAAAAATGAACCAGACGCCCAAGAGCCTTCCGGGCAGAAAACTTCCAAAGATGAAGACGGTTCCAATGATCGTAATCAGAGTGATACAAACCAGAGCACTTCGGAAGACAAAAGTCCACCGTCAAACCTGGAAGGCGAGGCACCGCAGCCTCATGCTTTCAACCCCGTTGAAATGGCTACCGATATTGTGAATCAGGCCGTCAACGATGCGACCATAGACACGACTCAAAAACAGCTAACAACCCAGATTTCGGAAACTGAAGAGACCATCCTTAATTTGCTCCAGGAACTGGGATTTTCAGGTTCCCGTGCCTCTAGCGTTCCTGATGATGGTTTTGAATACTATGAAGGAACCGTGCAGGGGCAGTCTGTCGATAATGCCTCACTTTTTAATGGAAACGTGGAACTCGATGTGAACTGGTTTAATAAAAAGTTTTTGGGTTCGATTGAAGAGACTTCGTCCGAATCGGAAAACCCCAAATTTATTTTTGGCGATGTCAGTGAAACCCAGCTTCAAAATATTAAGGTTGTCGGTTCTGATTTAAGCCATGGCGAGTCCCGCGTAGGGGCCATCGATGGTTCGGGTAGCTTCGGACAATTCTATGGTGAGAAACCCGATGCGCTCGGTATGGCGATTAACGGAGTGGATGTGAATCTTCAAGATTCCTCGGATCGAGACACCTGGACCGCAAATATTGCTGCTCTTCACAAGACGCCCGCGGGTTCACAATCATCGATGCCGAAAGGGACCCATACATGGGACGGATTTGTGGTGGGAATTGCCGAAGACATGGCCGCGCCGGACCAAAACCGCAGAATCTTTATGAACAAACAGACCTCTGATTTTTCGCTGGACATTAACAAAGATACGGGTATCATCCACGGACATATGTCTGCAAATGACTTTGACGGTTCCGACCGTTCCATCAAAAACCTGCAGATCGGAGACGATTGGGGATCGGCATATGTACTTGACGATAGCTTGATCGCAATTTTGGGCGGGTCGGACAGCATTACCAGCGGCGCCAGTACAGGCGGGTTGAAAGAGTATGGGAATTTCATGGTTGCAGAAAAGTCCGACAGCCAGCTGTCTTCTTACACCACCTGGGGGTTTTGGGAAATCGCCTTTCACGATCCGGTTTCACAAAAAGATTACCATGTTCATCAACCCGGTGCCCTGTGGGTTGCCGGACCGCGTACACCGGCCTCAACCATTGACAATTTAATCGACACCCAATTTGTCGGGACCTATTCAGGGGGAGCTGAAGGTGTCAAAATAGATTCCCGAGGAATAATGTCGCAGTTAACCGGAGGATCGACCGATTTAACCATCGATTTCGATTCAAGTGCCAACAATCCGGTTACGGGAACCATTTCATTTAATGAAGCCAGGTTAAACGTGATCAGCAATCGAGGTGCTGTCAACAGCAGCGGATTTCAGGCCGAAATCGACGGCGCCGTATCCAGTGCCGTCAACGGCAGCTATTACGGCCCCCAAGCCGAATCGATCGGCGGTAATTTCGGGGCCAAGATGTCCTCCGGTGAGAAGTATCATGGAATCTTTGCCGGCAGCCGCTGAAAATGGAAAAAGACCTGATGAGCAAACTTAAGCTTTCACCTTTTAAAATGGGTTGTCTGATGGTTTTGGCAACCTGCCTCCTTTTTCATTCATTTGGTGCCCAAAAACCTTATCTGTTGACTTCCCTCGACAACCGCCTAACCGATGCCTTGTTTCGCTGGCGCGGGCCGGCCAAAACCACAGAGTCAGTCGTGATTATCGACATCGATGAAAAAAGCCTCAAAAAAATCGGGCAATGGCCCTGGCCGCGCAATATTTTGGCCCAGTTGGTCCAAAAATTAAATGCCGAAAGCCCCAAGGCCATTGGGTTTGATATCGTCTTTGCCGAAGAGGACCGCACTTCACCGGTTCACATTATCAAAACCGTGCGGCATTTTTTCAATGACAAGCTACCGGACCCGCAAACCTTATCCAACAATGCGATCCTCAATTTTGACCTTGCCCTGGGGGAGGCAATTGCAGCGGCGCCCACCGTATTAGGATATGTCTTTCAGCTCCGAAATGATGGATCGAAAACGGAAGGAGAAGCCCCTTTTCCTTCCGCTCAAATAAATATTCAACCCGACACCTCTCCACTCACCGGACTGTCTTTAATTTCCGCCTATCGGGCGGTTATCAACATTTTGGACATCGCCCAAGGAGAAAGCGAAGGCTTTTTTAATGTATTTCCGGATCCTTCCGGCACGGTCCGCAAAGTTCCCCTCCTTATGAAACTGAATCGAATCCCCTACCCTTCCCTGGCCCTGGAAACATTTCGTGTGGGGCAAAAAAAGACCCACATTACGATTCATACCTCTCGCAGCCTAAAAACCCCGCAAATCGGTATTCTCGGCCTTTCGGTCGGCGACCGTTTCACACCCACCGACGAAACCGGTCAGATTTTGGTAAACTACCGCGGGCCGGTAGATTCCTTCCCTTATATTTCGGCGGTTGACGTTCTCGCAGGTCGGCATCGAGTTTCATTTCAAAATAAATACATCTTGATCGGATCTTCGGCTGCCGGTCTGTATGATCTCTCCGCTACACCCTTTTCAAATTCTGTCCCCGGTGTTGAAATACATGCAACCATTATTGATAATCTTATTGCCGGTAATCCGTTGAAGCATGATACCTTCACCGAAATCGGGATCACCTATGCCCTTATCGTCGTCGGCGGCCTTATTCTCAGTGCGCTTCTTGCCTACAGTGGTCCAATGGCAGGCGGTCTAAGCGGGTTGGCTTTCATTATTGCGGCCTTTTTTGGAAACTTCTACATTTTTTTCCTCCAAGGCAAAGTCGTCGGAATTACCTATCCCATCCTGTCTTTTATGACCGTTTTCCTCACGGTAACCCTCTCCAACTATTTTTTTGAAGGCCGAGAGAAACGATTTATTCATAATGCTTTTGGGCGCTATGTCTCACCGCGGGTGGTCAATCAGCTCATGCGCAGCCCAGGCAAGCTATCTTTGGCCGGTGAGCAAAAGGATTTAACCATATTTTTTAGTGATATCCGGGGATTTACGAACATCTCAGAACAGATGAGTTCGGAACAACTGGGTCGCTTCATGAACGAATACTTGACGATGATGAGTGATATTATTTTGACGCACGGCGGGACCGTTGATAAATTTATCGGCGATGCCATCATGGCCATGTGGGGCGCACCCCATGAGGATAAAGCGCATGCCACGCATGCGGTCCGCACCGCTTTGGAAATGATGAATAAGATAAAAACGGCGCAAAAGGACTGGAACACCCGGAGCCTCCCCTCCATCGACATTGGGATCGGCATCAATACCGGTACGATGAGTGTTGGTAATTTCGGAAGTCGCGAACGGTTTGACTATACGGTCATGGGGGATAATGTTAACTTGGGCGCCCGTCTTGAAAGTGCCAACAAGGATTACGGCACGCATGTGATTATTTCCGAGTATACCAAAAAGGAGATAGGGAATCGGTTTTTCTGTCGTTATCTCGATAAGGTCGCCGTCAAGGGGAAAACCGAAGCCGTGACGATCTATGAGCCATTGCTTGAGGGGCTGCCGGATGAGTCTCTGCGCTGCGAGGTTGTGGATTTTGAAAACGCCGTTAAGGATTACCTGGATCAAAATTTCGACAACGCCTATAAAGTCCTAAATCGGCTGTATCAAAAGAATCCCCTCAGATTATACGCAATTTACATGCACCGCATCAAAAATTTCTTAAATTCCCCACCACCGCCGGATTGGGACGGAATTGAGCGACGTTCGCATCTTCCTGACGAATTGAATATCGAGCTTAATTTTGATTTCTGATTTTTATTAACGAAAAAGGAGGCTCAATGAATACGGCCCAGCTTTTGCGCAGGACGAACCCAGGCAGGGCATTACTCGTTTTTATCCTCTGTGTGGGGATTCTTATCGCCGCAAGCGTGATCGCATCTTTGACCCAGACGAATTTCGGGACTGTGGCAGTCACCAATGTGACTTATCCCAACTACAATGCCATCCCCATTCGCGCCAAGCTCTTAAAACCGCTGGGGGCCACAAGCCAAAATCCCATGCCCGGCGTCGTTTATATTCACGGATATCAGAATAACCGTGAAACCGGCGACGCTTATTGTCTTGAACTGGCCCGCCGAGGTTTTGTCGTTTTAAATATTGACGCCATCGGTCGCGGCAATTCGGGCATCCCCAATCACCCCGGTGAGACCGATTTCGACGAGACATACGGCGGCCGATCATCGCTGAAATATCTAAAATCTTTGGCCTTTGTCAGAGCCGGCTCCGTCGGCATGATGGGGCACAGCCTGGGCGCCGAAATGGCCTATGAAGTCGCTTTAAATGATTCAGGCGTTAAGGCCCTGGTAATAACAGGTTTTGCCTACACCCTCGAAGCATCTCACCGGCGTCCGAAAAACATGCTCATGATCATCGGCAAATGGGATGAATTCCGCCGGCGCATGACGGGCACCCGTGATATCGAAAAAGAGTGGATGGAAACCCCTCAGACCCGCCAAGTCATCGCAACCCAAAACCCCAAGCTCAGCCAAACCTACGGCGATTTCGCTCAAGGCACCGCCCGCCGGGTGTTTGTTCCCAAAACCATCCACATTCAGGAATCGCACAGCAGCCTTGCCATTGCCGAGACATTGGAGTGGATGCGCCAGGCCCTTAAGCCTCATGAGGATCAATGGATTGCGGCGGATCGCCAAATATGGGCCCTAAAAGAATGGGCCACGCTGGTTAGCATGCTCGCCTGCCTGACCTCGCTTATGCCACTCGGGCTCATGCTCCTCAGAACCCGATTCTTTAGCGAGCTCCAAGACTCAGGCGCCCTAAAATATGGCTGTACGCGGCAATCCTTTTTTAAGCTGGCGGTACTCAACGGGCTTTTAATGTGGCTTTACCTGCCGCTTATTTTTGTCCTTTTCGGCATTCATGTTTATCTGGTTCGGATTGACACAGTTTTTCCGATGATGATGGTCAACGGCATCATCTGGTGGTTTTTCTGGATCAATACAATCGGATTTCTGATATTCCGCCGCTGGTTTAAAAGAAGATCGCGCGAAAGTGATCTATCACTGGCGGATATGGGGATTTCCTATCATTCTCGTCGTTTTGCGCTGGATGGTCATCTGATCGCCAAAACCCTATTACTCGGCATCCTTCTGTTTGCGTTTGCCTATCTGAGCGAACACCTCCTGGAGTCGCTGTTTATCGTCGACTTCCGATTCATTTTTCCCTTTGCAAGCGATCTGACCCTGCATCGAACCCTCCTGTGTCTGCTCTATTTTCCCTTTATCCTGACCGCATTCGTTTTGATGGGCATTTTTCTCCATAGCCGACTCAGTAGACCCCCCCGAACCACATGGATCCGAACCTTTGCCTCATCGACACGAAACAACGTTTTGATTTTGATCATTCCCTTGATTCTGTTTCTCATGATTCAATATGTGCCGCTCTTCTCAACCGGATTCATACCACTTGTGGGTCCCGGGGGGATGTTTGTCTCCTTTATCATCAATCTCTTTCACATCATCGGGGTTCTCATCATGGTGGTCCCCATTTCAACCTGGTTTTTTCAACTTACCGGGAAAATATATCTGGGCGCTTTGATTTCTGCCTTGCTGGTGACTTGGATGTTCATTTCTTCTCAAGTCATTGCCCCGATTCCGGTTTAACCTTCACTGAGGAAATTTTATCGTATGCCTTTCAGCCCCGCTTTAAAACCCGAAACACCTGAGACGATGTCGCCCTTGTGGTTCGCTTTTTTTGACAATCGGCTTCTGACCAAAATTGATGAAGATCGGATTAAGATTCCCCGATCAACCGATTTCGTTCAGCCCGACCTCACCTTATTAAGGCGGCATTTTCTCGGATCATTAAACGGCCGCCACTGTTATGCCGTCGAACTCGACTGTGACAGATACGCCTCCGACCACCTCGAATTTAATAGTTTGCGCCGGCTTTTTGGCATCCTCCCCGAGGACTTGATCTGGGTCGCCGGTCGCGCCAACCAGATCGTCACCTGGAGTCTGGCCCACCAATACTGCGGACAATGCGGGAATCCCACAAAAGATAAGCCTGACGAGCGGGCCAAAATCTGCTCCCATTGCGGATTGATAAACTATCCGCGTCTTTCGCCGGCTGTCATCGTGGCTGTATGCAAGGGGAATCAATTGCTCCTGGCACAGGGGCAACGGTTTAAAACCGGCTTTTACAGCGTTTTGGCGGGCTTTGTGGAGCCCGGTGAAACTCTGGAAGACTGCGTCCGCAGAGAAATATATGAAGAGGCGGGAATCGAGGTTAAAAACATCCGCTACTTTGGCAGCCAACCTTGGCCGTTTCCGGACTCGTTGATGCTTGGTTTCACGGCCGAATATGCCGCGGGTAAAATACAAATCGACAAATCGGAAATTGTGGATGCCGGCTGGTTTACGGCCGATAGCCTTCCGCCGGTTCCACCCAAAATCAGTATCGCACGCCAGTTGATCGATTGGTTTGTTAACAGTTACGCCACCCAAAACAGGTCAGAACCCTGACTTTGACGTTTCCCTGCCCCATTGCATATCCTTCTTGACTCGCTTAGCCCATTTCTCTATGATCACGCCCTTGTTTTCCGGAGCCTCCCATATGCTGCGTTATTAAGGGTTCGTAGTAGCGTGCTACGACTTCACCCTTAAGTGCCTTGCCTATGGAAGCCTCCGACTCCTGCAAAATTCAGGTATTCATTCGGTTCAATGAACAGACATTCACAAACAACCAATTTCAAGGCCATCTTCGCCATTACGCTGATCCATTTTATCGGAGACTTTTATAATTCATTCACCACCCCGCTATTCCCGGTTTTTGTCGAAAAATTGGGCCTTTCCCTTACCCAGGTTGGAATCATTGCCGGGATGAATCGATTCATGGCCTTTATCGTACAACCTTCTGTAGGGTACATGGCCGACCGTTATGAAACGCGCACCTTCATCTTAGGCGGTCTCCTCTTGTCGATCGTTTTTATTCCCCTGGCCGGTATTGCGCCCTCTTTCTGGGTTCTCTTTTTCTGCGTCGCCCTGGGATCCGTCGGCTCATCCATGTTTCATCCGTCCGTTGCGGGGATGGTGCCGTTGTACGCCGGACAAAAAGTAGGCCTGTCCATGTCTATTTTCAATACCGGCGGCACCTTTGCCTTTGCGGTGGGGCCCATTTTTATTACCACCTATGTGGCGGCCTTTGGCCTTGAGGCGGTCCCGGCGACAATAGTGATCGGGCTGGTGGTGATGATTTATCTGTTTTATAAGGCACCCGTTCCGCAAAGTGAAGGGCTTAAGCATCTTGGATTTTTCGGAGCCCTGAAAGAGGCCTTGGGATCTGTTTGGAAATCGATCGTATTAATCTGGGCCGTGATGGTAATACGGGCGATTGTGGGCCAGTCCTTCCTGACGTTTATCCCGGTTCTCTATGTTCAACAAGGCTACCCCCTCACCTCGGCGGGTATTCTGTTTGCATTTTTAACCGTGACAGGGACGCTAAGCGGTATTTTGGCCGGTCATTTTGCCGATAAAATCGGTTACAAACCGATTTTTTTCTTAACCCACTCTCTGATGACACCTGTTTTGATCCTGTTTTTGTATCTAACAGGGGTTTGGATTTATCTGGGTGCGGCCCTGGCAGGCTTCGTCATGATGGCGACGCTGCCATTGGGGGTTGCTATGGCCCAGGAACTGGCCCCCCAGGGCCGGTCAATGGTTGCCAGTCTGATGATGGGGCTCGCCTTCGGGATGGGAGGTGTCGTGTCGCCCCTGGTTGGAAAATTGGCAGATCTTTTCACCATTCACACCGTTCTCATCTGGATTAGCTTTGTTCCTTTGGTAACACTGGTACCGATCTATTTCTTCCCGGAAATAAAAAAACAGAATCTACAATCCTAAACATTTCGGAGTAAATCCACCCTCCGGCTTCTTCTCGAATTGCAGCACATGCGTAATACACTCTGGGATCTCTTCTGCATAATGGGTCACATAGATGAGTTGGGTCCGGCCCGTGCGACCGATGAGATCGAACAGATCCAGCATTTTTTTACGATTGGCCGGATCCAGCCCCTGGCAGGGTTCATCGAGGATCAGCAAAAAAGGGGATTTCACTACAGCTCGGGCAAGCAGCACCATGCGCTGTTCTCCATAGGAAAGTTGTTTAAAATTTTCGGCGCTTAAATTGTCAATCCCGAACAGCCTGATCCACTGTTTGGCAATCTTCATCTTTTCCGGATCGGCCTGCCGATAGAGCCCAACCGAATCATAGAAGCCGGAAACAACCACATCCAATACGCGCATCTGTTTGCGGTAGCGAATCTGAAATTCAGAGGAAATAAATCCGATCCTTTGTTTGATGCTCCAGATACTATCCCCCGATCCCCGCCGTCTTCCGAACAGATATATTTCATTGGCATAGGCCTGGGGGTTGTCGCCGAAAATTAGATTCAACAGGGTGGTCTTGCCGGCGCCGTTGGGTCCGACGATGGCCCAGTTTTGGCCCTGCTTCATGGTCCAATTAAGGCCGTTTAATGTCGTCCGCTGCCCATATTTAACCGAGACATTTCTCATCACCACAATTTGCTGTTGGTGCGTTGGTTTCGAAGGCGCAGATCGTGTTGATTCCTCCAGCTCGGCGGCGCGGTTGGAAATCTGAGCATTATTGAAGGCATCACCCTCTTTAAAAAAGGCTCCACCCTCGATGGAATACGAATGCAGCATGTCTTTACGTTTCCCCTGCGCAACCACGCGGCCATCTTTGAGGAGCATGATGTGGGATATTCCGGGTACGATTTCTGCCACGCGGTGGGTCACCAGGACCACCTGTACATCTCTTTTCATCAGATCTTTAATAGAATCGGTCAGCCATAGACGGGAAAGATTGTCGAGGCCGTCAAACGGTTCATCCAGGATCAGAACCCGCGGAGATTTCAAAAGTGCCCTGGCGATCAGGACTTTTCTCATCTCGCCCGTGGAAAGGGTTCGAATACTGCGTTGCAACAGATTCCCGATTCCCAGGCGCTTTATAATTCGATCAAACCTTTTCAGGATTTCGCCCTGTTGGATATCATCGGTCAAAATCGTCTCTTGCGCGGTTGTTGCACTGTCTAAATCGCCGCTAAAAAAGCGAGACGAGTCGCGGCCTTCGTCCTTTGCAATCAGATGCCGATGAAGCTCAAAAGAAAGATAGCCGATGGGATTGGGTGGGGTCGAAGAGTAGTGGCGGACGATACTTCCGCTAACCACGGGCACTGCACCGGTTAGAGCGCCTGCCAAAGTTGTTTTCCCCGATCCGTTGGGGCCCAGAATCGCCCAGTGTTGATGGGTTTTTAGCACCCAGTTGGTGTTGGCCAGGATCCATCGGTCACGAATCCGCAGGGTAACATTTTTCAGCGTGATAAACGGAAGCGAGTGCAAAGATGTCTATTTCCTAGGATACGGTCGTATTTTATCGATTTACAAGTGTTTCACAGCAAACTCCCTAAAGTCAAGTAGTGGCTCCGGTGAACAAAATAAACCCCTCGTTCTAAAAAACATGACAAAGGCTTGTTTAAATGCAAAAAAGACCATTTGTGGATGGACACTAATTAATGCTAAAGGATTTCGACGATGCACTATCCTGGATTCCCATGTTAGTTTTTTGAGTTAACACCACGCAGGGTTTTCA